>NZ_CAXQZX010000039.1:0-16957 GCF_964228395.1 Limnobacter sp. | reverse complement strand
CTTTCACCATGTCGCCCTCTCGAACAAACACGCGGTTAATAATGCCGCCGTCCACGGCTTGCACCACCTGCAGGCGCTGGGAGGGCACCACCCGCGCCTCACCATGCGCGGCTTGCGGCACTTTGGCAAATGCTGCCCAAGCCACCAGCAGGCCCAGCGTCCACAGGCAAAGCCGCACCAACTTGGAGGCCATTTGTTGGCTTGCTGCCAGGGCGCGCGCTTCGTTCAGTCCGATGGTGGCCTCTTGTAACGCGTCGTTGCTCATGCCGCTTGCTCCCTGCTCACGGCATGCAGTTGTTTGGCAGCGTGTAACACGCTGGCCTTGTCACCCACGCTGTGTATACGGGCCTGGTGCATGAGCACCAGTTGTTCGGCCAAAGGTAGCATGGACAATTTGTGGGTGCTAAACACCACCATGACATCGGCTGGCAACTGGCGCAAATAGGCCATCAGCCTATTCTCGAGGGTTTGGTCGAGGCACACCGTGGGCTCGTCCAGCAACAGCAGTTTAGGCTGGCCTGCAATGGCCCGGCAAAGCGAAATGGCTTGGCGTTGCCCTGCAGACAGGTTGCTGCCCTGGCTTTCGATGGGCATGTGAAGTCCATCGGGGTGGCTTCTAACCCATCGGTCCAAGCCAAGGTTCTCCAGGCTCTTCCAGCAGTCATGAGGCTGCACATGCGGGCGATTGAATTGCAGGTTTTCCAGCAGTGTGCCCTTGAGCAGCAGGGGAGGCTGCAAGGCCAGCCCCACCTGGCGGGCCAGTTCGCTGGGGTGATAGTGATGGCAGGCCAAGCCATTGAGTGTGTATTGCCCATGGTTGGGAGGCATTAGGCCAGCCAACAAGCGAAGCAGGCTTGTTTTGCCCGCGCCCGTGGCCCCAATCACCCCCACACGCGCACCTGCTTGTAGTTTTAAATCAATGTGCTGCAGCAAAGGTGTATTGCCTGGTCTGGGTTGCTCACCCTGTGTGCTGGACGCATAAACGCTTACATTCTGCAAGGTGATGCTTTCGATTTTTGGTAGTGGCCGACCGTTGGGTGGTGCACCACCAGAGGCATTGGCAAGAAATTCATCAAGCGCCTGAAACCCGGCTTGTGCTGCGTGCAATTGGAGCAGATGCCCTTGTAGTTTTTGCAGGGGGGCAAAGCACCGCAATGTGAGCATGGACACCGCGATCATCCCGCCCATGGTGATGTGCTGCTCAATCACCAAATGCACGCCCAGCACAATGGTGAATACCCAATTGAGCTGTTGCCAGGTGGTGCTGCGGTGATTAAGAACAAACACGGTGTCGCGCAGTGCGTTGCCCTGTAGGCGCGCCTGCATTTGCACATGCTCCATATGCCGTGCAAAGCTGTGTTGTGTGCCCGTGGCCTGAACCATTTCCAGATTAGCCAGGGTATCCATCCACTGGCTTTGCGCCTGCCGGTTGTGTTGCATTTGCAGGCGTCCGTGGCGGGCAAGGGTAGGGTGGGCAACCACCATCGCCCACACGCCAAGGGCCAACATGCTGCCAGACAGCAGCAAAAACAAGGGGTGAATCAGCCCAATCACCAAAGCGAACAGCAGCAAAAAAGGCAGATCAATCAATGTGAGCAAAAACACACCAGTGATTAACTCGCGCAACTGTTCAAACGAGCGAATATGCTGCAGCAAGCCACTGGGGTCCACCCCATGAGGACGAACCGCCAGCAGGGCGCGCGTTAAACGGGCGGTGCAGCGCGCATCCAGTTGGCTTGCTGCATGCTCGGTCAGTTGGTGGCGGGCATGTTTAAGCAGGTAATCGAATCCCAAACAAAGCAACACCCCCAGCACCATGGCCGCCAGTGAAGCGTAAGCCTGGTTGGGAATGATGCGGTCATACACCTGCAAAGAGAACAATGGCGTGGCCAGGGCAAGCGCATTCACCAGGAAGGAGGCTTGAATCACTGGCAGCCAGTCTTGCCTGCGCATGGCAAAAGCTTCTTTTAGCCATTGGCTTTGTTTGAGTTTGCGTAAAAAATCGGAGATGCGCTCCGGTGGCGCCTCCGCCAGTTTGTGCGTGGCTTTGGCCGTTTTAATCTCGATGGCCATTAAAAACGGCCCGGTTTGTTGCAAGCCCTGCGCCAACACATGCACCTCTTGCATGTTAATAAGCAGGCTGCCTGGCGGAAGGTGCTTAAGTTCCTGGGTGCTCACACCCCGGTGGCTAATGTAGGCCACATGGCATTGGTCAAGGTAATTGCAAATGGCTTGCCCCAGGCTTTCGTCACCTGGATGCAGAGTCTCTGTGGCCTCTAGCGTTTCGCAACTGGCCCAAACGGCTGGCAAAAAGTCGTGGCCCGCCAAGCTGACTGCTTTTTCAAGGGCTTTGCGGGCCTGGATCCAGGGGTCACTAAGCGGTGATGTGCCACGTGCGGGCCTTGGATCTTGGAGCATGGGCTTTCATCAAAATAGAGGAGGGCCCATGTTAAAGGCTGCCTGTCTTGCTGAAAATCACTCAGATGGTTCACCCGGGTGATGTATCGCCCACTTATGTTGCTGCTTTAAATGGCTTCATTAAAACCCTTAAATGAGCCCCTCAAAGGGCAAAACCTCCACCTCGCTGCCCGCCTGTAAGTCGCCAAGATCGTGCGCCAGTACCATGATGCCGTCAGATTCGCTCATGCTGCGCAAAATGCCCGAGCCTTGGGCCCCTGTGAGGTGCGCCACGGTTGTGCTGCCCTGCCGCTCGAGGCGAACGCGTTGAAATTCTGTGCGGCCAGGGCGTTTGCGTACATTGCTGGCCAGTTGAGCTTTCACCAAGGGCACCGCTGTGGGGTTGGCTCCAGCCAGCTTAAACAGCGCATCCCGCACAAAGGCATAGAAAGTCACCATCACAGCCACTGGGTTGCCGGGTAGTCCAAACAAAAAAGCAGCATTGCCTGTGTTGGGGTTGGTGATGTGCCCAAAGGCCATGGGGCGGCCTGGGCGCATGGCGATCTTCCAAAAATTCACGCTGCCCAGTTTTTGCATCACGTCTTTGGTGAAGTCGGCCTCGCCCACCGACACGCCGCCCGAGGTGATGATGACATCGGCTTGATCGGCCGCGTTGTTCATTGCAGCCTCCAAGGACTCGGGGGAGTCGTGCACCACGCCCATGTCAATGAGGTCTACAAACCGAAGGCGTGTAAGCATGCCATACAGGGTGTATCGGTTGCTGTCGTACACACAGCCCTCGTCCAGCACTTGGCCCAAGGATCGAAGCTCATCACCGGTAGAGAAAAAGGCCACCCTCAATTTGCGCATCACCTGTATTTCCGGAATGCCCAACGAGGCCAGCAGTCCTAGGTCTGCTGGGCGCAAAATCCGACCTGCACGCAGAGCTGGCTTGCCTTGGGTGAGGTCTTCGCCTTTTAGTCGACGATTGTCGCCGGCCTTCACTGCACCTGGGGCAAAGTGAATCTGGTCGCCTTGCACTGTTACATTTTCTTGCACCACCACCGTGTCGCAGCCTTCGGGCATGACCGCGCCGGTCATGATGCGAATGCACTCACCACTTTTTACAGTGCCCTCATACTTTCTGCCTGCATAGGCGGTGCCCACCAAAGCCAGTTGGGTCATACCTGCCGGGTTGATTGCTGCGCCATTGAATGCATAACCGTCCATGGCCGAGTTGTCGTGCGCTGGTACGTGGATGGGAGACAAAACATCTGCCGCCAAAACCTGGTCCAGGGCGTCGCGTATGGCCACGGTGCGGGTACCCACGATGCCTTTCAGCAAGGCTTGAATGTTTGACTTGGCTTGCTCAACGGTTTGAAAATCAGTTTCCATGGTGAATCCCTACGGTTGCTTGGCCTGCTTTTCCAGTGCTCTCAGTTCGTCCAGGGTGTTGACGTTGTGAAAAGCGGTTTCATCCCCAAAATCCACAGCCTGGTGCTTGAGTTGGGCGTACCAGGCGTCAATTTTTCGACCGCCGTTGCTCAAAAATTCTTCCATGCTTTCAAACACCTCTGTTTTCATCATACAAAACACAGGGTGGGTGCGCCCGGAGGTGCTGGCCACGGTGAGTTGCAGATCTGGCTGTCTAGAAAACGGCTCAGCCAGTCGCTCTACCAAGTCCAAGGGGAACTGAGGCACATCGCAGGGCACGGTGATCAAGTAGGGCTCGGTGATGTGGGAGAGCGCCGCATGCATGCCTGCCAATGGGCCTGCGAAGTCGGTCTGTTTATCGCAAATCACGGGCACGCCGAAGCCTTCATACACAGCGATGTTGCGGTTGGCGTTGATAATGACGTTGCCCACCTGGCCAGATAAGCGCATCAGGGCATGCAAGGCCAAAGGGGCTTGGCGAAAATTCTGAAGGCCTTTGTCTGTGCCGCCCATGCGGCGGCCCATGCCACCGGCCAGAATCACGCCGGCGATGTCGTCTTTTTTGATGTTCATGCGAAGTCAGTTTGAGGAAGTTGGCTGAAGCGGTGCGTGCCGGTGTAGAGCAGGTAGTGTTTGCCTTGGCAGCGACCCAGCATGGTGATATTCAATTGTTTGGCGATTTCGTAGCCCATCTGTGTCAGTCCAGAACGCGACACCAGCACCGGGATGCCCATTTGGGCGCACTTGATGACCATTTCCGAGGTTAGTCGGCCAGTGGTGTAAAAAATTTTATCCTCACCCGGCATGTCATGAAGCCACATCAAGCCAGCAATGGCGTCCACAGCGTTGTGGCGGCCCACGTCTTCAACAAACAGAAGGATTTCGCCGCGTTGCAGCCCGCTGTTGGAACACAGGGCGCAGCCATGCACTGCACCAGCCTGTTTGTAAATGGATTCATGCTTGCGCACCTGGTCCATCACGCTGTAGAGCACCTCTTGTGAAATGCCGTAGGCATCGCTTAACTGAACTTTGTCCAAGTCGGCCATCAGGTCGCCAAACACGGTGCCTTGCCCGCAACCGGAGGTGGTGGTCTTTTTGTCAAGCTTGGACGATAAGTCGCTTTTTTCCCAAATACTTACGCCAGTTTCTTTAAGTTGCTTAGAGGTCACGGCAACGCTTTCTGTTTCCCAGTCAACATGAATGGCGGCGATTTCATCGGGGCTTTGCACCAACCTCTGATTGCGCAGCCAGCCCAGCACCAGTGCCTCGGGCTGCGCGCCCAGCGTCATCAGGGTAAGCAGTTCTTTTTTGTCAAAGTAGAGTGTCAGTGGGTGCTCACCCGAAATTTGCACCGGCACAGTTTCGCCTCGCTCGTTGGTGGCCGTGATTTCGATGGTGCTGGGGATGCTGGCGTGGGTTAAATCAATCGGAGTTCTCAAACTGCCTAGCCTCCAATGTAAGACATTTCAATTCGGTCGCGTGGTTGGGGGGTGTGGGCCGAGCGCACCTCGCTGTAGCGGTCTTCGCGAACCGTCCACAAATTGCGTATGGCCTTGGCCATTTGCTCTTCAATCATCGCTTGGCTTTGCCCGCTGCGAATGAGCGGTTTTAAGTCGTGCCCACGGCTGGCAAACAAACAGGTGTACAGCTTGCCTTCGGTTGACAGGCGAATGCGGCTACAGTCGCTACAAAAGGCCTGTGTGACCGAGGAAATTACGCCGATTTCGCCCTGTCCGTCTGCATAAAGCCAGCGCTCAGCCACCTCGCCGACATAGTTGGGGTCGGCGGGTTTCAGTGGCGCCAATTCACGTGCAATCAGGTTCACAATGCGGGCTGAAGGCACCACTTCATCCATTTTCCAGCCATTGCTGCTGCCCACATCCATGTATTCGATGAAGCGCAAAATGTGAGGTGTGTTTTTAAAGTGTTTGGCCATAGGCAGCACCTGGTGGTCATTCATACCACCCTTGACCACCATGTTCACCTTGATTGGGCCTAGTTCAGCCTCGTGGGCAGCGGCTATGCCGTCGAGCACCTCATCGACAGAAAAGTCCACATCGTTCATGGCTTTAAACGTGTGGTCGTCGATGGCGTCCAGGCTTACCGTGACCCGCGTCAAGCCTGCGTTTTTCAGGGCCTGTGCCTTTTTACGCAGCAAGGTGCCGTTGGTGGTCAAGGTGATTTCTACGGGCTTGTTGCCAGGGGTGCGAAGTGCCGCAAGGCGTTCAATCAAAATTTCGATATTTTTTCGAAGCAGCGGCTCTCCGCCAGTCAGGCGAATCTTTTCAACGCCCAAGGCAACAAATTGCCGAGCCACCGATTCAATTTCTTCAAAAGTCAGCAGGTCTTTGTGCGGCAGAAACTGGTAGTCCTTGTCGAATATCGACTTGGGCATGCAATACACGCAACGAAAATTGCAACGATCTGTCACAGAGATGCGCAAATCGTGCAAGCGGCGCTGGTGTTTGTCTTTGGCGGGTACTTCGCTGTTGCCTGGGGCGCTGAAATTTAAGGGTATCAGCCGCGAGTTGTCCTGGACCAGTTGAATAACTCGGTCTGTCATTGTTCAATCCCTCGCCCTTACGGGCAAACCTCTATTGCGATACTGGCGTATCTTTTCGTCTAATGGTTGGGATTGTGCCCTTTGTCCAAGGGGCCCGCAACGTGTTGAGGTGATTTTTGAGTGCAAATTTTTTGGTTCTTGGGGAATACCCGCTCCAGGTCAAAATAGGTCAAGTGAAACAAAATTCCCCCTGGCAGCCATTCCGCTGGGAGGTGCTCGACATGGCACCAGTTGACGTGCCAATGGCCGGCACGGAGTCAAGTTCTATTCAGGTAACCAAGTTCCAGGTGTTTCAAGACGAGCTGCAGGGTTATTTTTTAAACCTGGATTCGGACAAACCCTGTGTGTTTTTTTTGCTGCGTTACCCCGACGACAACAAGACCCTTCAACCCACCGTGTTCGAAGCCACAGTGAGCTACGACGAAGCCGTACGTTGGATGGATTCCAACGAGGAAGTGCAAACCCTGCCCATGCCCACGGCCATGGCCAAGTGGTTGGCCGAGCTCGTGGATGCGCGCTACAAGCCAGAGCCAAAAAAGCGCGCTCGTCCACAGTCGTTCGTTAGCCCAGACAAGCGCGGCTAATCCGCAGGGAGTATTGAGCAATGAGTGACGGTTTTTTGAGCCGCTGGTCCCGCCGAAAGCTAGAGGCCAAAACACAAGAAACCCAGCCCCAGGCCGAATTGTCCAGCCCCCTCGCACAGGAGGGCGCGTTGTCCAAGCCAGCGCCTGCGTCTTCAGCGCAGCCTGAGCCCACCGCGCAGGGAGGATCTGGCGCTGCTCAGGTGGAAGCCAATTTACCTCTTCCGACCGAAAGCGACCTCGAAACCATTGCCCAGGGCGGTGACATCAAGGCATTTCTTTCTGACAAAGTGTCCAAGGACCTAAAAAACAAGGCGTTTAAAGCCCTGTTTTCAAGGCCTGAGTTCAATGTCATGGATGGCTTGGACATCTATATCGATGACTACAACAAATACACGCCGCTCTCCAAAGCCGACATCGACCGGATGGCTTTGTCCAAGCAGTTGTTAAGCCGGCCCGATTTGGAAAAAGCGAAAGAAGAAATTGCGAAAATTGAAGACGCCGATTTGGCCATAACACAGGTCGAGCCTCCCGCGGCTTCTGAGTCCCTTGATGAAACTGCCAGCGACGAATCCAAGTTGGCCGATAAGGCGGCTGAGCCCGGATTTGATGGTGCTGAAAATGACGTGGCGCAAGCCGAGGATGCGGCGCTGCAGCAAGGCGTGGCGCGCCACCAAGGCGATTCAAGTAATCCGAGAGACTAACCGGGTGCTGGGACATTTTGTCGCATGCGTGAATCGCTTTGACCCAGACAAAATGAACCAGTGTCTTTTTGTGTATACAAGGGTGCGGTTGTATAACCCTGATATTGCAAGGGTTTTGCATCGGTAAAAAAGTGGCACGAAGTTTGCATTTAATCGTCAAATAACCAAAACAGAAGTTTCATATGGCCTTTTCGGATGTGTATGTGTGTGCTTGCCAGGGCAGTGGCAGCAATTTGGATCGTGCATTGCAAGATGTGTCGGTCGACGGCTTGCGCTTTGTCCCAGTGGAGCGCGCCTGCCGCGATGGTGTGACCGCCATTTTTGGGTCCAAGGCGGCTCAGCATGGCGCAGAGCGTCGCTTTGTGGGTTGTACCCAGGAACAAACCGTTTTCGAGTCCCTCGCAGACTCAAGCCAGCAGGCGAACATTGAATTCATCAATTTGCGGGGTGTCATGCGCGGCCAAGCTGGTGGGCCCAGCTCCCAGGACGCCTTGGCGGCCACCGTGGCCTTTGCTGCCTACCAGAACGAATACAGCGCCGATCCAGTGCCCGCCGTCATTTTCAAAAGTAGTGGGCGTGTGGCTTTGGTGTGTCCTGATGAGCGCTTCATGGCTCAGGCATCCGTGCTTGCCAAAACACTGAGCGTGGATCTGTTGGTCGAGCAGCCCTTGGCAGTCGCATTGCCTGCCCAGCGCGCCTTGAACGTGCTTGGTATGAAGGTTAACAAGGTGCAAGGCCACCTGGGTGCCTTTGAGCTTGAAGTCCAAAAAACCAACCCAGTCGATATGGAGCTGTGCACGCGCTGTGGCGCATGTGTGGAGGCCTGTCCAACCCAGTCGATTTCTTCCAGTAATTTTTTGGTCAATCTGGATTCTTGCGACAAAACCGGCGCTTGCGTTAAAGCATGCGGCGATTTCCAGGCCATATCGTTTGCCGACATGGCTGAGCGTCAAACCCGTGAATATGACATGGTCATCGATTGCACGCCGCAAGGTTTGTTGGCTGACCGACAGCCCCCCTTGGGCTACTGGCACGTGGGCCAAAGCGAGCAGCTTCTGATGGAAGCGTTGCTGGAATCCGTTCAAACCGTGGGTGAGTTTGAGAAGCCCAAGTTTTTTGAGTACAAGTCTTCGATCTGTGCGCACAGCCGCTCAAGCAAGGCTGGCTGTAATGCCTGTGTCAGCGCTTGCAGCACCAAGGCCATTTCGCCCAAGGGCGACAAAATCGAGGTCAACCCCAATTTGTGTCTGGGTTGCGGCGCGTGCACTTCGGTCTGTCCAAGCGGAGCCATCCAGTTTTCTTACAGCCCCGCCACCTCGGTGGGTCGGGCGGTGAAAGCCGCAGCGCGGGTGTTTCGCCAAAACAAGGGCCGAAAGTTCGAGGTGGTATTCCACAGTGCTGAATTGCCCCACAACTGGCTTGAGGAAGGCAAGAAGCAGGCCCGTCAGGTTCATGCTCAGGGACGTTTAAGCGACTTCGCTCTGTTGCCTGTGGAGGTTCACCACAGCGCCAGCGTGGGTCCTGACGCATGGCTGTCCGCGTTGGCTTTCGGAGTGGACCGCGTGAGCATTGTTCAATCCGCTGGCGAGGCAACCCACTACGCCGAGCCCTTGGCCGCCCAGGTGGGTTGGGTTAATGCCGTGCTGCAGGGCATGGGCCTCGGCCCGCGCGTGCGTTTGTTGCACGTGGGTGCTGCGGCCGAATTGTTCGTTGACCATTCCTTGCCAGCCAGTGGCGTGGCACCAGCCAACTTTGAATTGTCATCCAACAAGCGCACCCGGCTCGAGTTCGCGCTTGAGCATTTGGCAGATCACGCTTCCAAGGTCCACGGTTTCAATGTGGAGCAACCCATCGCATTGGCCGCGCCAGCGCCATTTGGTGCCATCGCAGTTGACCAGCAAAAATGCACGCTGTGCATGAGTTGCACCAGCGCATGCCCGGCCTCCGCCCTAATCGACAACCCCGAAAAACCGCAGCTTCGCTTCATTGAGCGCAACTGTCTGCAGTGTGGCTTGTGTGTATCCACTTGCCCAGAAGGGGCCGTGGAATTAAAACCCCAGCTGAGTCTGGGTGCCATGGCGCGCGAAAAGAAAGTGCTCAACGAATCCCAGCCTTTCCATTGCATCTCGTGTGGCAAGGCCTTTGGCACCAAGCACATGATCGAAAGCATGCTGAGCCGCATGAGTGGCCACAGCATGTTTGAACGCAATGCGAACCGCTTGAAGATGTGCGGCGATTGCCGCGTGTCCGACATGTTCAGCGCAAAAGACGAAACAACCATTTTTGAGGTGAAGCGATGAGTGCGCCAGTGCACAACGACAATGCCATCGCAGGCGAAGACTGGGCACGAGCCGACTTTTACGGGTTGTTGTCTCATTTGTTCTCGGGCCAGGTGACTGAAGACTTTTTAGCTCGCTTTAAGCAAATCGACCGCAACGAAATCGACATCACCACTCCCTTGGGATTTGAATTTGCAGAACTGCTGCGTGCCATCAAAGGTTTGAGTGCAGAGCAAATTAACCAAGAGTTCACTGACAACTTTGTGGGCATCGGCAAGCCTGACATATTGCCCTACGGCTCCTATTACATCGCAGGTTTTACCAATGAAAAACCCTTGGTCAACCTTCGCGACGACCTGTCCAGGCTGGGTATTACGCGCGACGAGAAAATCGTCGAGACCGAAGATCACATTTCGTTTTTGTGCGAAGTGATGCGCTACCTGATTCTGGCCGACGATCCACCCTTGCCTTTTTCCGAGCAACGCGCATTTTTTCATGCGCACCTGGCAAGTTGGTATGACGACTTTGCAGCCGACATCGAGGCGGCTGCCAATACCGATTTTTATAAGACCGTTGGTCGTTTGGCCCGCGTGTTTTTTGATGTTGAAACACAGTCTTTCGATTTTGAAAGCACCGTTTGATCTGGAGGTGATGATATGACCAAAAAAACGAACAATCCCGGCCAACCCAAGCTGGCCAGACGTCAATTCCTCGTGGGTGCGGGCGCAGGCGCAATGGCCGCCGGTGCTGCACTGGTGGCCAGCAAACAACCCGAGATGGTTGAGCAGGCTGCAGTCGAAGGGGCTGAGAAAAAATCAAAGGGCTACCAATTGTCTGAACACGTGAAGACCTATTACAGAACCTTGCTGGTGTAATTCAAGGAGACCAGGATGCTTAAGAAACGAGAAGACACAGGCACCGTGAAAGCAGTGCCCAATCACAATCACAGCCTGTTGAGCAAAATCGGCTCACGCCTGGGCGCCACCATGGACCGCCGCGCATTCCTGAAGCGCTCCGGTATCGGTGTGGGTGCTGGCGCAGTCGCAGGCAGCTTGCCGTTTGGCATGGTTCGCAAGGCCGAGGCCAAGTCCGATGGTGCCGCGCCCAGCGGTGCCATTGAAATCAAGCGCACCGTTTGCTCCCACTGTTCCGTGGGTTGCTCCACCGACGCCGTGGTTCAAAACGGCGTTTGGGTTCGTCAAAACCCCGTGTTCGACAGCCCAATCAACCTGGGTGCTCACTGCGCCAAGGGTGCTGCACTGCGCGAACATGGTCACGGTGAACACCGCCTGAAGTACCCCATGAAGCTGGTCAATGGTAAGTACCAAAAAATTACCTGGGACGAAGCACTGGACGGCATCACCAAGAAAATGTTGTCTCTGCGCGAAGCCAACGGCCCAGATTCCCTGTTCTTCATCGGTTCTTCAAAGCACAGCAACGAGCAGGCCTACCTGCTGCGCAAGTGGGTGTCCCTGTGGGGCACCAACAACTGTGACCACCAGGCACGTATTTGCCACTCCACCACAGTGGCGGGTGTGGCCAACACCTGGGGTTATGGTGCAATGACCAACTCCTACAACGACATGCAAAACACCAAGTGTGCCTTGTACATCGGCTCCAACGCCGCTGAAGCGCACCCTGTGTCCATGTTGCACATGCTGCACGCCAAAGAAACCGGCGCCAAGATGATCGTGGTTGACCCACGCTTCACCCGCACTGCCGCCCGTGCAGATGAGTACGTACGCATCCGTTCCGGCTCAGACATCCCATTCCTGTTTGGCTTGCTCTACCACGTGTTTAACAACGGTTGGGAAGACAAGAAGTACATCAACGACCGCGTGTATGGCATGGACCAGATCAAGGCCGAAGTGATGGCCAACTGGACCCCTGACAAAGTTGAAGAGGCCTGTGGCGTGGGCGAAGCCCAGATGCTGAAAGTGGCCGAAATGATGGCCAAGGCCAAGCCAGCCACCATTGTGTGGTGTATGGGCCAAACCCAGCACACCATTGGCAACGCCATGGTTCGCGCCTCCTGTATTCTGCAGCTCGCGTTGGGCAACATTGGTGTGTCCGGTGGCGGTGCCAACATCTTCCGTGGCCACTGCAACGTGCAAGGCGCAACAGACGTTGGACCCAACCCAGACTCCTTGCCCGGTTACTACGGCGTGGCCGAAGGCTCCTGGAAGCACTGGTGCCGCGTGTGGGGCCTGGACTATGAATACGTCAAGAGCCGCTTTGCCGATGGCATGATCACCAAGGGTGGTATGACCGTGTCCCGCTGGGTTGACGGTGTGCTGGAAAACCCCGAGTTGATCGAACAGAAAGCCGGTAACGTACGCGGTCTGTTCTTCTGGGGCCATGCGCCGAACTCCCAAACCCGTGGTTTGGACATGAAGAAAGCCATGGACAAGCTCGATCTGCTGGTGGTTGTTGACCCATATCCAACTGCAGCAGCAGCCATGGCCGCCATGCCAGGCGACCCTGCAGGTTTGAACCCCAACCGCGAGGTGTACCTGCTGCCAGCCACAACGCAGTTTGAGTCTTCTGGCTCTATTACCGCGTCCAACCGCTCCATCCAGTGGCGTGAAAAAGTGATTGAGCCGCTGTACGACAGCCGCAACGACCACATGATCATGTATCAATTGGCCGAAAAGTTGGGCTTCGCCGCCGAACTGACCAAGAACCTGACCATGGTGAAAGGCAAGGGCGGCATGATGGAACCAGAAATCGAATCCATCCTGCGCGAAATCAACAAGGGCACCTGGACCATTGGCTACACCGGCCAAACCCCAGAGCGTTTGAAGTTGCACATGAAAAACATGCACACCTTCAACGTACGCACATTGAAAGCCGAAGGCGGACCCTGTGACGGCGAATACTTCGGCCTGCCATGGCCCTGCTACGGCACCGCCGAGATCAAGCACCCAGGCTCCCCCAACCTGTACGAAACAGCCAAGCATGTGATGGACGGTGGTGGCAACTTCCGAGCCAACTTTGGTGTTGAAAAGGACGGCGTGTCACTGTTGGCCGCCGACGGTTCGCACTCCAAAGACGCCGAAATCACGACTGGCTACCCCGAGTTCACCGCCGACATGCTCAAACAACTGGGCTGGTGGGATGACCTCACTGAGGCCGAGAAAGCCGAAGCTGAAGGCAAAAACTGGAAGACTGACCTGTCCGGCGGTATTCAGCGTGTGGCCATGAAGCACGGTTGTCACCCATTTGGCAACGCCAAGGCCCGAGCCGTGGTGTGGAACTTCCCAGACCCCATTCCAAAGCACCGCGAGGCCCTGTACTCGACCCGTGCCGACTTGGTGGCCAAGTACCCAACCCACGACGACAAGACCTTCTGGCGCCTGCCAACCTTGTTCAAGTCGGTTCAGGAAAAGAACGTTGACATTGGCAAGTCCTTCCCGCTGATCATGACCTCGGGTCGTTTGGTGGAATACGAAGGTGGCGGCGAGGAAACACGTTCCAACCCATGGCTGGCTGAATTGCAACAAAACATGTTTGTCGAGTTGCACCCCAAGGCGGCCAACGATCGTGGCATCAAGCATGGTGATCAGGTTCGCGTGACCACCCCAACCGGCGCAAAGATCCAGGTGCAAGCCTTGGTTACCCGTCGCGTGGCGGAAGACACTGTGTTCCTGCCATTCCACTTCTCGGGTCACTGGGAAGGCAAGGACATCCTGAGCAGCTACCCCGAAGGTTCTGCGCCTATTGTTCGCGGAGAATCCGTGAACACGGCCACCACCTACGGTTACGACGCTGTAACCATGATGCAGGAAACCAAAACCACGGTCTGCCAGATCGAGAAGCTTGCTTAAGCGCTGAATGCGAAGGAGATAAAAAATGGCACGAATGAAGTTTCTATGTGATGCCGAGCGCTGCATTGAGTGCAACAGCTGCGTCACAGCATGTAAAAACGAGCATGAGGTACCTTGGGGTATTAACCGCCGCCGTGTGGTCACCATCAACGATGGTGAGCCAGGCGAAAAGTCAATCTCCGTGGCCTGTATGCACTGCTCAGACGCGCCTTGTCAGGCCGTCTGCCCCGTGAACTGTTTCTACAAAACCGATGAAGGTGTGGTTCTGCACGACAAAGACCTTTGCATTGGTTGTGGATACTGCTTCTACGCTTGCCCATTTGGCGCACCACAATTCCCTCAGGAAGGTGCGTTTGGTCAGCGCGGCAAAATGGACAAGTGCACTTTCTGTGCTGGTGGTCCTGAAGAAGATACCTCTCAGGCAGAGTTTGAGAAGTATGGCCGCAACCGTCTGGCCGAAGGCAAACTGCCCCTGTGTGCGGAAATGTGTTCCACCAAGGCATTGCTGGCTGGCGATGGTGACGTGGTGTCCGACATTTTCCGCAACCGCGTGGTAGTACGCGGCAAGGGTGCCGAAGTATGGGGCTGGAGCTCAGCCTATGGTCAACCTGCCAAAGAGGGGGCATAACATGACCCAACGTGGCAAGTTTCTGATTCCCGTGGCTTTGTCTGCCTTGGTGTTTGGTGCAGCCTGTTCACCCCTGGAAGATGCCAACAACGGCAAGGGGTATGCAGGCAAAGCCGATACACCGGCTTATGCTGGTAGCGGTGGTCAATACACCGCTGGCGGCTGGGAGGCTGGCAACAAGGAAGCATGGGCAGATAACCTGAGAGTTCGCGCCAAGGGGCAAAACGAGTACACACGTACTGGTGATGCAGCACCTGCGGCCAAATAAGGAGGTTGACATGACTTATTCTCCAAACCGGGCCGTGGCGGCACCGGGCTTGGGCAAGGCTGGGCTGGCTTTGTTCATGGCCATGGTGTTTGCCTTGTGCTCCCTCTGGCTTGGCACAGCATCGGCACAAGATGCAACGCCATTGTCGCAAGAGCAGGTTCAAAAGCAGCAAACCCAGCCTTTGAACAACTCACCCGTGTGGGGCGCTGTGGCCAGCGGTGAAAGCTTTACCACCGTGACCAAGGGCCGCGAAACGGGTGTGCTGATCAACAAAAGCGGGGAAACCTGGCGCATGATCCGCAACGACTGGATTCTCAAATATGGTGGCTGGCTTGTGTCCATCGTGTTTTTGGCCATTGTTGCATCGCACCTCATCAAAGGGCCTGTGAAGCTTCCCGAAGCGCGCACTGGCAAATTGATTGAGCGCTTTACCTCTGCCGAGCGTGTTGCTCACTGGACCATGGCGTTCAGCTTTGTGGCATTGGCTGTAACCGGGCTGTTGATGGCTTTTGGCAAATACGTGCTTGCACCCTGGATGGGTTTGAGCATCAATGCCTGGTTGGCATCCATCAGTTTGGTGATCCACAACTTTGTGGGCCCTCTGTTTGCCGTCAGCGTGGTTGTGTTTTTCATCATGTATGTAAAAGACAACCTGCCTGAGAAAAACGACATCGAATGGCTCAAAAAGGGCGGTGGATTGTTTGGGCATGCCTCTGCCGGGCGCTTCAACATGGGCGAGAAAATCTGGTTCTGGGGTGGTGTAACTGTGTTGGGCGTGGTGGTTTCGGTCACCGGCCTGATTCTGGACTTCCCCAACTTTGACCAAGGCCGCGTGTTGATGCAGCAGTCCCACGTGATTCACGCCAGCGCTGCGCTTCTGTTCATCACCATGTCTTTGGGCCACATTTACATCGGCTCCATTGGTATGGAAGGCGCATTGGAAGCGATGCGCGATGGCTATGTGGATGAAACATGGGCCAAGGCTCACCACGATCTTTGGTATGAAGACATCAAGGCGGGTCGAGTATCAGCCATTCGTTCCAAAGAAGGCGCTGCAGCGCTGGGCTCACAGGCTTTGGTGCCCTGAGCGGCGTCTAAAGTCAGTCAGTTTTTAAGCAACAAAAAACCCCCAAGGTTATTCACCTTGGGGGTTTTTTGTTGCCACCCATCAGCAAACGCTGGGCACCTCATCTGCTCGGTACCCAGCGCCTTTAATTAACTCCCTTGTGCTGATTTGAACTCTGGTTTTGTTTCTACAAGAACCAAATTGGAGGCATCAACCATCACCACGGGTTTGCGAACCCGCGTTGCACGCACAGGGGCAGGTGTTGCGGCCAGGGCGTTTTGCACCACAGTCCATTTTTCCCGATCCGTTTCAACCCACAACATGCCTGCTTCCTGAACCATCGAATTCAAGGCCTCGCGGCTGAACTCAGCGGTTTTGGAAGGGGCAGTTTGAACAGGCTGAACAGGTTCCGCCTGGGGTTCGGTCTTAATCTCAACTTGGGGCTCTGTGTCAGCCTCGGCAGGTGCACCGGGACCACTGTTCGAATTGGCGTCTTCAGAGGCACCGTCTGGTTCAACTGAAGCGGCTTGCTGCACCTCGGCGGGCTGGGTTGCTGCATCCTCGCCTGCGTTCACAGGCTGAGCTTCAGGCTGCTTGCCTCCATCCTCTTCGGCGTTGGCTGGGGAGCTTGGCTTCGCTTCAAGCTCGGTGGCACTCAATTCAGCCACGCTTGATGACTCGTTGGCATCCACCAGCTCGCCTGTCGCTGAGCCGTCGCTTAAGCCTTCGTTGAGGCCTTCGGAACCTGCGGTTTGTTCATTGCGTGCACCGTCCCGGTTTCCGCCGCGGCGGCGGCGACGGCGACGGCGTGGCTCATCAGAACTGCCTTCTTCGTCCTGCCCATACGACATGGATTCAGCAATTTTGTTGGCCAAAGCCTCATTTTCAATGCTTTGGTCAACGTTTTGGTCATCGCTTTGCTCGCTCAGAGCCAGAGCGCCGGCTTGCTCGGTTTGGTCAGTGGTGTTAACTGAAGTGTCCAAGCCTGTGTCCAGTGCGCTGTTGGCCTCACCTTCACCCGCACCGCGGCCACCGCGACCGCGACGACGACGGCGTCGCCCTCCAGTACGCTCGCCATTGTCAGCCTGTTCCGCGGCGTCTTCAGCCATGGCAGCCGCTGCATTCAGTGGTTTGGGGGCTTCGGCCGCCTCTGGTGTGCGCTCCTCGCGGGGCTACCGTCGCCCGCGAGCCGACTCTTGATTGCCTCGCC
>NZ_CAXQZX010000038.1:0-7905 GCF_964228395.1 Limnobacter sp. | reverse complement strand
GTGGCAGCCAGCATTTGCCCCGACGCTGACATTACTTTGAAGCATGTGGGCATGAACCCCACCCGCACCGGTGTCGTCGATATCTTAAAGTTGATGGGTGCCAACATCGAGTTGAGCAATCATGCTGTGGTGGGCGGGGAGCCGGTGGCTGATGTGCGAATTCGAAGCGCCCAATTGAAAGGAATCAATATTCCTGAACACCTGGTGCCCCTGGCCATTGACGAGTTTCCGGTGATTTTTGTGGCGGCCGCCAACGCGCTTGGCACCACCGTGCTCACCGGGGCTGAAGAGTTGCGGGTCAAGGAGTCTGACCGCATCGCCGTCATGGCCGATGGCTTGCAGGCTTGCGGGGTGAATGCGAAACCCACCGAAGACGGAATGGTCATCGAGGGCTTGGGTCAGGTGGACGGGTTGAGGTACAACGCCACCGCCATTGAGTCGCAAGGAGATCATCGCATCGCCATGTCGTTTGCCGTGGCAGCCATTCGCGCCAAAGGCAGCATGGTGATCCGGGGGGCGCAGACTGTGGACACTTCTTTCCCTGGCTTTGTCGCATTGGCCAGTGGCTTGGGCATGAACGTGAGTGCAAAAAAGAATGGTTGATTCTTCACACAAAGCCGCCCCAGTGATCGCCATCGACGGCCCCACGGCCTCTGGCAAGGGCACAGTGGCCGGGTTGGTTGCCAAGCAGCTGGGTTTTTACTACCTGGACAGCGGTGCCATTTACAGGGTGTTGGGTGTGGCCGCGCAAGGGGCTGGTTTGTCGATTGACATCCCCGAGCACCATGCCCCTTTGGTGAATTTGGCCGCCAACATGCCGGTGTCATTTGTGGGCGAACAGGTGGTGTTGAATGGTCAAGACGTATCTGGCGCCATTCGAACCGAGCAAGCTGGGGTGTTGGCATCACGCATGGCGGTGGACCCCCAAATTCGCGCGGCCTTGCTGCAACGTCAACGAAATTTTCGGCAGCCACCGGGCCTGGTGGCCGATGGCCGTGACATGGGCTCGGTGGTTTTTCCCGATGCAATATTGAAGGTTTTTTTAACCGCCAGTGCCCAGGTGCGCGCAGAGAGACGCGTTAAACAAATTGAGGGGCGCGGCCAACGGGCTGATTTTGACGCCATCTACCAAGACCTGCTGGCCCGCGACAAGCGCGATACCGAGCGTGCTGTGGCGCCTTTGAAGCCCTGCGATGATGCCAAAGTGTTGGATTGTTCCGACATTGGTGTGGATCAAGTGGTGCAAACCATCCTGAAATGGGCCCTACAGGCACTTTAAACGCTTGATCACAAAAGGCTTTCTTGTTATACTCTCAGCCCTTGTAAGCCGCCTGGGTTAATCGAAATCTAGGCGTTTTTGAACTCCGTCATGCATCCCGCATTGGCGTGTAAATTTTCACTTTTATGACCTCAACTCAAACCACCCAAGCCCCCGAAAGTTTTGCAGCACTTTTCGAAGAAAGCCTTGCGCGCAAAGAAATGCGCACAGGCGAAGTGATCACCGCCGAAGTTGTACGTGTCGATTACAACTACGTTGTTGTGAACGCTGGGCTGAAATCCGAAAGCTATATTCCCATTGAAGAATTCAAAGACGACCACGGCAACGTGGAAGTCAACGACGGTGACTTCATCTCCGTGGCCATCGAGGCCCTGGAAGACGGTTACGGTGAAACCCGCTTGTCCCGCGACAAAGCCAAGCGCTTGTCCGCATGGCTGAGCCTTGAGCAAGCGCTTGAGTCTGGTGAGCTGGTTACCGGTACCATCACCGGCAAGGTGAAGGGTGGTCTCACTGTGATGGTTAACTCCATTCGCGCTTTCCTGCCAGGTTCCTTGGTTGATGTGCGCCCGGTAAAAGACACCACGCCTTTCGAAGGCAAAACCCTGGAGTTCAAGGTCATCAAGCTCGACCGCAAGCGCAACAACGTGGTGCTGAGCCGCCGTGCCGTGGTAGAGGCCACCATGGGTGAAGAGCGCGAGAAGCTCCTGTCCAACCTGCAAGAAGGTGCAGTGGTCAAGGGTATCGTTAAAAACATCACCGATTACGGCGCATTCGTGGACTTGGGCGGTATCGATGGCCTGTTGCACATCACCGACTTGGCATGGCGCCGTGTACGCCACCCATCCGAGGTGCTGACCGTTGGCGAAGAGATCGAAGCCAAGGTATTGAAGTTCGACCAAGAGAAAAACCGCGTGTCTTTGGGCGTGAAGCAGCTTGGCGAAGACCCATGGGTCGGTCTGTCACGCCGCTACCCTGCAGACACTCGTCTGTTCGGCAAAGTGACCAACATCACCGATTACGGCGCGTTTGTTGAGGTAGAGCAGGGCATCGAAGGCCTGGTGCACGTGTCTGAAATGGATTGGACCAACAAGAACGTGGACCCCAAGAAAGTCGTTACTTTGGGCGACGAAGTTGAAGTCATGGTGCTGGAAATCGACGAAGAGCGTCGCCGCATCAGCCTGGGCATGAAGCAGTGTCTGGCCAACCCATGGGAAGAGTTCTCCTCCAACTTCAAGAAAGGCGACAAAGTGTCTGGCGCCATCAAGTCGATCACCGACTTTGGCGTGTTCATTGGTCTGCCTGGCGGCATCGATGGCTTGGTTCACCTCTCCGACCTGTCTTGGAACGAAACCGGTGAAGAGGCTGTTCGTCGCTTCAAGAAAGGCGACGAAGTGGAAGCTCTGGTACTGGCCATTGATACTGAGCGTGAGCGCATCAGCTTGGGCATCAAGCAGCTGTCGGGCGACCCCTTCACCGTGTTTGCCTCTTCCAATGACCGTGGTTCCATGGTCACCGGCAAGGTGAAGTCTGTGGATGCCAAGGGCGTTGTGGTTGATTTGGGTGACGACATCGAAGGCTACCTGCGTGCCTCCGAAATTTCCAACGACCGCGTGGAAGACGCACGCAACGCGTTCAACGAAGGCGACTCCGTGACCGCGATGGTGATCAACGTGGATCGCAAGAGCCGTTCAATCGCCCTGTCCATCAAGGCCAAAGACCAAGTGGACACCGATGAGGCCCTGAAGAAAATTGCTGAAGAAAGCGCCGGCTCTGCTGGTACAACCAGCTTGGGCGCGCTGTTGAAGGCCAAGCTTGGCAATCAGTAATTTGTTGTAAAACCGACATGCCCGCCCCCGGTGGGGTGGGCATGTTTGTGATGCTTAAAACAATGACAAAATCAGAACTCATCAACCAGCTGGTCAAACGTTTCCCGAAACTGCCTGTTCGGGACACCGATTTTGCTGTTAAAAGCATATTGGACACCATGACCCAAGCCTTGGCCGATGGCCAGCGCATTGAGATTCGTGGCTTTGGCAGTTTTTCACTAACCCGCCGCCCAGAGCGCGTGGGCCGCAACCCAAAATCTGGCGAGCAGGTGGTTGTGCCTGCAAAGCGAGTGCCGCACTTTAAGCCCGGCAAAGAGCTTCGCGAACGAGTTGATTTATACTCCAAGAAAGATCGTTAAATCGACATCATCCCGGTGATCACTTGCAGAACACACCGATGATTCGTCGGTGCTGATTCCTACAACAACACAGGGGACCCGCCTTGAAAATCGTCGCTTGGGTGGTGCGCATTGCACTGTTTCTGGTCGTTCTCACCTTCTCCATCCGAAACACCGATTTAGTCACAGTCAAATGGCTGCCTGGCCTGGAAATCCAGGTGCAGTTGGTGCTGGCGCTGTTGGCTGCATTTTTGTTGGGCGCGGTCTTTGCCTGGCTGTCGATGTTGCCTTCCTGGCTGAAGGCCAAACGCGCGGCGTCCGTGGCCAACAAACAGATTGAACGCCTTGAAAAAGAAGTAGCCTCCCTCAAAGCCGCACAATCTGGCACGCCCGTGGTGCCTGCAGTGCCAGAGACAAGCAACCCCTTGACTGCCTTGCCGATGGGCCCCAGCCATGGAATTTGAAACCTGGTGGCTCATCCTCATTCCACTGATTTT
This sequence comes from Limnobacter sp., assembly GCF_964228395.1. Classification (GTDB taxonomy): domain Bacteria; phylum Pseudomonadota; class Gammaproteobacteria; order Burkholderiales; family Burkholderiaceae_B; genus Limnobacter. The sequence continues at coordinate 3,965 of NZ_CAXQZX010000038.1, read as the reverse complement.
CAGCTTGGGATGGATGGCCGCTCGCCTAGAGCGCAAATCCGATGTGAGCGCGCGCGGGCAATTGCCTGCGTCTTACTTCAAGGGCGTTAACTTTTTGCTCAGTGAACAGCCCGACAAGGCCATCGATGCCTTTCTCGAGGTGGCGGCTGTGGACACCAACACCGTCGAACTGCATTTTGCACTGGCCAACCTGTTTCGCAAAAAAGGTGAAATTGACCGAGCCATCCGTGTTCATCAGTTCTTGACTTCGCGCGAGCAGATTCAGCCTGCTGATCGCGCCAAGGCCACTTTTGAGCTTGGCGTGGACTTTTTGCGTGCCGGTATTCTGGACCGTGCCGAGCAGGCCTTTCACAGCCTCGCCAATTCACACCTGCAGGCGGATGCAGCGCGACAACTCCTTGAGCTTTACGAGCTAGAAAAGGCATGGGACAAAGCCATTGAGCAGGCGCACCGATTGAGAGAGTTTGGTGCCCCCGTGCCGGCGGGCGACATTGCTCATTTTTACTGCGAACTGGCCACGCAGGCGATGGCCGACAAAGACAATGCGCGCGCCAAGGCCGAGCTGCAAAACGCTCTGTTGACCGATGGGCAGAATGTGCGGGCGTCCCTGCTGCTGGGTGAAATCTATTACTCCCAGGGCGCATACGATGACGCGCTGGGGCAATGGCGCACCGCCGAACGGCAAAATCCCTGGTACCTGCCCTTGGTGGGGCCAAAAATGTGGGAAGCCTACAAGGCCATGGGGCGCGATCGTGAAGGCATCGAGGCCCTAACCGCCTATTGTGCGCAGTACCCCTCAATTGATTTGTTGCTGGTGTTGGCCAAAGCTGTGGAAGAAGCCAATGGCGAGCAGGCCGCGTTTGATTTGTTGCGCGAGCAGGTCCGCTTGCGCCCCAGCCTGCTTGGTTTGGACAAATTGCTCGAGCAGCAGTTGCGCGGCAAAATGGACGATGAGCGCAGCAAAGACCTGCGCCTCACCCGCGAGTTGATTTCAAAGCACACCCAACGGCTGGAACGTTACCGCTGCCAATCGTGTGGCTTCCAAGCCAAGAAGTTTTACTGGCAGTGCCCCGGGTGCGCCAATTGGGACTCCATCGTGCCGCGTCGTGCCGAGGAGCTTGATTTTTATCCTGTGTCAGCCAAAAAACAGGCGCACAGCTAATCCTTGGGTGGCTATTCCATGGTTGATATAAGTCGTTTTGCCAAAGCCAGTATTTTGGTGGTGGGTGACGTGATGCTGGACCGCTATTGGTTTGGCGACGTAGAGCGCATTTCCCCTGAGGCTCCCGTGCCTGTGGTGTTGGTGGGCAATCGGGATGAGCGTCTGGGTGGTGCAGCCAACGTGGCCATCAACGCCAGCTCTTTGGGCGCGCGCTTGTGTTTGATGGGCGTGGTGGGCAATGATGAACCGGGCGCCACCGTGGAGCGACTTTTAACAGCTTCTGGAGTGCGTTCGCGCTTGCTAAAAGACCCGCAATTTCCCACCACTGTGAAGCTGCGAGTGGTGGCTCGCCAGCAGCAATTGGTGCGCATCGACTTCGAAGAACGCCCGACGCCCGAGCACCTCACCACCAAAATGGAATTGTTTGAACAAGAGTATGCGCAGCATGATGTGGTGTTGTTCTCCGACTACGGCAAAGGTGCGCTGGAACACGTGGCCAGCATGATTGAGCTGTGTCGAAAGGCTGGCAAGATCACCTTGGTCGACCCCAAGGGCGATGACTACAGCAAGTACGCGGGTGCCTCGGTGTTGACTCCCAACCGCTCAGAATTCAAACAGGTGATGGGGGGCTGGAAAACAGAGGCCCAATTGACCGAGAAGGCTCAAACCCTTCGTCAGCGCTTGAACTTGGGTGCTCTGTTGTTGACTCGCTCAGAAGAGGGCATGACCTTGTTCAATGAGGAGGGGGCTTTCCATGTGCCAGCGCAAGCCCGTGAGGTGTTTGATGTGTCAGGCGCTGGGGACACCGTGATTGCCACTTTGGCTTGCGCCATCGGCGCAGGCATGAATCTGCCTGACAGCGTTCGCCTGGCCAACAAAGCGGGTGGTGTGGTGGTTGGCAAGTTGGGCACTGCGGTGATCTTGCCCGAAGAACTGGTTTAAACAGGAATCAACATGACAGTGATCGTAACCGGCGCGGCCGGCTTTATTGGCAGCAATTTGGTGAAGGCCCTGAACGACCGCGGCATCAGCGAGATCGTCGCAGTGGACAACCTCACCAAGGGCGACAAGTTTTTAAATTTGGTGGACTGCGAAATCGCGGATTACCTGGACAAGAACGAGTTTTTGACCCGGCTTGAACGTGGTGACTTTGAGCGCTGCATGGCAATTTTTCATGAGGGTGCGTGTTCCGACACCATGGAGCACAACGGTAACTACATGATGACCAACAATTTCCGTTACACACAAAGTGTGTTCGATTGGGCGCAGCGCACCGGCACTCCCATGCTGTATGCGTCGTCGGCCGCAGTGTATGGTGGAAGCACTCAGTTTGTAGAAAACCGCGACGTTGAGAAGCCACTCAATGTGTATGGGTATTCCAAATTTTTGTTTGATCAAGTGCTGCGTCGCCATTTGCTCACTGGTTTGAAATCGCCTGTGTATGGCTTTAGGTATTTCAACGTGTATGGTGACCGTGAGCAGCACAAAGGCCGCATGGCATCCGTTGCTTTTCACAACTTCAACCAGTTTCGCGAGGGTGGGCCTGTGCGCCTGTTTGGGCCTTATGGCGGTTACGAGGCAGGCTGCCAACAGAGAGACTTCGTGTCCATCGAAGACGTGGTGAAGGTCAATATGCACTTTTTTGAGCATTTGAACAGCCCGTCGGGCGTTTACAACCTGGGCACCGGGCGAGCCCAAACCTTCAACGATGTGGCACTAACCACCTTGAACACATTGCGTGCTCACCGCGGTGAGTCCGTGTTGGGTCTGAGCGAAGCGGTGGCCGGTGGCCATATTCAGTACATCGATTTTCCAGATGCCCTGAAAGGCAAATACCAAAGCTACACCCAGGCTGACTTGAGCAAGCTGCGTGAAGCGGGCTACAACGGCAGCTTTTACAGCGTGGAGCAGGGGGTGGCCCGCTATGTTGAGCGCCTGATTCGCCAATATCAGGTTTAATTTTGAACTAACGTGGGTGGGCAGACACTCACTATTGTTGGCTGGCTCGGCCTCTTGAACCGAGCCGCCCCAAAGCTGTGGGGTTCCCCCTAGTTTTGAGGGTAGTCCAGCACCTTGTACAAAAGCATACTCGTCCTTAGGGACGAGACCTGCCAATGTGCAAGTGTCTCTGTCTCCTCAAGCCCTGTTTAAGCCCGCTCAAGTAGCGGGCTTTTTTTTAGCTCACCATGCCCGAGAAGTACCACTGGAACAACATGGCCAACAGGGACATGAAGGCTGTGGTGGCAAAGGCCAGTGAAAGGCCGATGGCAGTCACCACCAAGCCATTGGTTTGTTTGGTGTCGCTGGGGTAACCTGGGTTGATGGTCGTATTGAAAGTGGCGTCGGGCATGAGGCCATAGCGGATTGCGTCGAACCAGCCCGCGAAGGCAGACAGCGGGAAAAACATCATATAAAACCAAAAACGCTTGCGACCCGCGTAAATCCAGTGCCCCCCCACGGGGCCTGTGAGCAGCGCCAGCCAACAAAACAGCAATTTTGATTTAAGAGGTTCAGCAGGGTGATCGCTCATGATAGAAATGCAGCTTGTATGAATCTGTTACGCCAGATATAATAGCGGGTTATCGGGTTTAATGCGCACGCAGCAAGGTGCCTTGTGCAGGGCATTGTTTTTAGGTGTGTACAAATCCAACCCCAACACTTCGCACGTACATTTTGCAAAAGAGGACATTATGGTCGTAATCCGACTCGCACGTGGTGGTTCCAAGAAGCGCCCGTTTTACAGCTTTGTTGCTGCTGATTCCCGCAGCCGCCGTGACGGCCGCTTCATCGAGCGCATCGGCTT
>NZ_CAXQZX010000037.1:0-10654 GCF_964228395.1 Limnobacter sp. | reverse complement strand
TACCCAGGCAACATGCCAGAGTAGGGGGTGTGAATGTCGGTGCAAATCAGGGTGAGGCGAACACCGGACCAAGGCTTCATGCCAAACATGCGCAGCACACCCACGTGGCTGTGGCCGCCGCCCACCAGCACAATGTCGCGCAATACGGGTTGTTCACTGGACTGCATGTTGAATCAATTCCGTCAGTAATTGTTGTTCTTTGGCCGGTGCAAACAAGGCGGCTCGGGCCGCGCAGGCGTTGCTTAAGCGGGTGTACAGGCTGGGTTTGTTTGGAAGAGCGGCTTGCGGTGCAAGCAGGTCACGCTCCACTTGGCTCAGCAAATTGGCCAGGGCCAAGGCGTTGTCCAACTCAAAATAACCCGGGTAAGACTCCCCCAACATGCCAATGTTCCCATCAATATACGAGGCCAGCACCGGTGTGCCGCTGCACACGGCCTCCATGATCACATGCGCACCGCCCTCCATTTTGCTGGCATGCACCAGCACATGGGCCCGTTGAATGCGCTTGCGCGTGGCTTCGTGCGGCAGGGCCCCCAGCCAGCGGTAGTTGGGGCAGGCTTGCATGGTGGCCTTGGCCGCTTCAGCAAGCTCTGGGTCCAGGGGGGCACCAATGTGGTCAATGTGAATATGGGGATAGGCCTTGAGCAACACCGCCGCTTCCATCAGGGTTTGCGGCATTTTCTCATCGCGCAGGTGCCCCACCATCAGCACCTTTAACCGGGTTTTGGCCTTGGCCAAGGTTTTGCGGGAGGTGGTGGACTGAAAAATTACCTTCACCTTGGCACGATGTTCTTCGGGCACCCTCAGGGGGGCTTTTTCTTGCAGCACCACCAAATGGCTGGCCAGGGCCAGGGAGCGTTGTGCGTCAACGTCGCTGTCAATGTCGCGGTACAGGTCGGTGCCCGTGAGTGCCAACACCAAGCCCGGGCTGCCCGTGGTGCCCACGCCGTGTTGTGTCGCCCAGGCTTGAATTGAGCTGGCTGAGCGCCTGGCATGCAGGGCAACCATGCATCGGTCACCAGCGGTGGTGGGCCCAGCTCGCCATTCTTTGACAACCCGCACGTGGAAGCGCTCGCTTAAAAACTGTTGCCAGCGCCGCGCGGTTTGCCAATTGCCGTTGTTGGCATCGGCCAGCGCAGGGCTGACAATGACGATGGATGGTTTGCTCAAGATACACTGCCTGCCAAAAAACCTGAACTTCAGGACTATGGCAATCGTATCAGGGCATAGGCATCACAAAACTCCAGTTCGAAGCGTGTTAGCTGAAAAGTGTAGGCCTGTTGCGTCACACTGCCCGCCTGGCGTTTGGTTTCAATGGTGATTTCGATTTCACGATACGCTGGGAAGGTGTCTTTGGTGCTGCGGTGCTCTGTACTTCGGTTGGAGTGATCCAAGACACCGGCCAGGCTTGTGCCTACCCGCCAGGTTTCGAACTCGTCAGGCAGTCTGTTGGATTGGGTCAGAATTCTGAAATTTTGGTCGGTGATGATAAACCCGTGCCCAAGATCGTAGACATCCAGGCATTGCATTAGCACCTGGTTAAGAATGCTGGCCACAAACGACTGGGTTTCTTCCTGATAAGACAACACAATGCTGTGCTCTCTGGACGTGTGGTCCTCAGACAGCTTGCATTCGCGCTTGAACCATTTTGGCGTTGTCTCATCCTGGGTTTGTATGTAGGCCACGCTGTTTTTTCCGGAGCTTAGCGTTTTTTGAAGATCTTCGGTCAGGCGGTGGTCTGGAATTTTTGGCATGAAATGCCGAAGGTCCCGCCCAATGTCTTGCTCTACCAAATTAAATATGGTGGTGGCTTTTGGGTTGAATACGCGAACCTGGAACAGCTTGTCTAAAAACAAAATGGCGGCATCGGCGTTGTTCACCAATTGCCGAAGGTCAGAAGACATGGCGTCGAGCTCTAAAATCTTGTTTTCATGCTCGTAATTCACGGTGTAGAGCTCTTCGTTCACCGAGTGCAGTTCCTCGTTGGTGCTTTGAAGCTCTTCGTTGCTGGCCAGTAGCTCCTCGTTGCTGGCTTGCAACTCCTCGTTGCTGGTTTCCAATTCTTCAGCGTTGGTTTGTAAAGCCTCGCGGGTGCGCAGCAACTCGGCCTGCAGTTGTTTGACGTACTCTGCGGTTTCTTCACTGAAAGAAAATTCTTGCGCCTCCTGCATGCCGTTTTGTAAAAGGTCAGGCTGCCCTTGGGGCTTGATGGTGACCATGAAAAAGTTGGCGTTGGCCACTCGGTCGTACAGCGTGTCCACCGAGATTTCAAGCAACTCATCGCCAGAATCGGTTTTGACGCCTCTGAAAGTCATTTTGCCCGGCTGCTCGCGCACGTTTCGCAAGGCCGTTGAAAGCGCAATGGACAGACCATTGCCCAGCATCGGGAAAATTTCGCCAGTGACTCGACCTGCAGGTGGTTTAAGGTATTTGTACGCCTCGCCAAACACATGCAGCAGTTCACTGTTTTCGTTAATCAAGAACCCAGCGGGAATAAAACGGTCGAGCAGGGTGTTGTAAAGCCGCCCCAGGGGCTGGGATCTGTCGTCTTTGGGTCGTTGGCCTTCATAGGAGGTCAAGCGGCTGAAGGTTGGGGTGACCCGCGAGGATGTGCGCATATAGCTTTCGCGCACTTTTCGGTAAATTTTCCAGTGACGGTCCAGAAGTTCAAAGTCGGATGACAAACTCCCCGTGGTTTCGCTGGCCCCCAAAAACAGCAAGCCGTTTTTGTTCAGCGCAAAGTTGAACGAGGTCATGGCTGCCAGTTGCGCCTGATTTTTAAAATAAATTAAAAGGTTGCGGCAGCACACCAAATGCAGTCGGGTGAAGGGCGGGTTTCTCAGAATGTTGTGTTCCGAGAAGATGATCATTTTCCGCAGTGTTGGGCTGACCTTGAATTCATGGGTGTTGGTTTCTTGAAAATATTTGCTGCGAAGTTGAAGCGGTATGGCCTGCAGCGACTCCTCGGAGTAAACGCCTTCTGCTGCAATTTGAAGTGCGCTGGTTTGCAGGTCTGTGGCAAAAATTTTGAGACTTCTGGAAATTTTAAGCTCTGCCAATGCCTCCAGCAACACAATGCCGATTGAGTAGGCCTCTTCGCCCGTTGAGCAGCCGCACACCCACACACGGAATTCGCCGTCTTTGGGCAGCGAAGAGATGAGGTTGGTCAGCGCCGATGATTTCCGCAGAGACTCAAACGCATCTGGGTCTCTAAAAAAGCTGGTGACTCCAATCAAGAGGTCTTTGTACAGCAGCTCAAGCTCCACTGGGTCTTTGGCCAGCAACTGAACATAATCGCCAACCGCCGGCGCGGGGTCTTGCATCAGGATGCGGCGGCGAATGCGGCGGTAGAGGGTGGTCGGTTTGTAATGTGAGAAATCTGTGCCAAATTTGTCGCGAAGCATCGCAAAAACAGGCTCTACTTCATCACTGGCTGCCTCTTCGTGCTTTTTTTTGCGCAGTTCTGCAGAGCCATGGGTGTCGCTTGTGAGGGAAATAATGGCAGTGGGTATGTCTTCTGGTTTGAGCACTGCATCCACACAGCCTGTGCCAATGGCGCTCAGCGGCATGTTGTCAAACTGCGCCGATTCTGGCTCTTGGGCAATAACAACGCCGTTGGCATCGCTCAGGCTAAGGCAGCCCTGGGTGCCGTCTGCGCCTGTGCCAGACAAAATAATGCCAATGCCGCGCTCGCCCCAATGCGATGCCAGGGAATGCAAAAAAATATTGATGGGCAAATGCAGGGCCCTGTGCTCGGGGCGTGCGTAGGCAATCAAACGGTTGCCCTCAACCACCACCTCGTGTTTTGGGGGCATCAGGTAGATCGTGTTGGCCTGCATCTCAACTTCGCCATACACCGAAACCACCGGCATTTTGGTTTGCCGCTCTATGAGTTCAGGCATTTGGCTTTTAAAGTCTGGCGACAAATGCTGCACCACGATGAACGCCATGCTCGTGTTCAGCGGCATGGCATTAAAAAGCGCTTCCAGTGCACTTAGGCCGCCGGCCGAGGCACCAATCCCGACAACGTGGGAGGGCTTATTCAAGTTGGATTGACTCAATTCGTTCATGGTTGTCGCTGGCAAAACACGAGTGTAATGGCACTCAAATAGGTTTAATTAGTCAAATCTGAGGGTTTAGAGTTGGCCTCTGGTTTTATCGGACACAATTTTCGCGCACTGGCGCAAAAAGTCTTCCCTTTGCTCTTCGGTGGGCAAGCGGCTGGCCAAAAACATCCACTGGTTTAAGCCGCAGCTCAGCGCTATTTTTTCGACCACCTCGGGGTTGGACAGGTCAGGTGCGTTTCGTCTTGCAAAAGAGAGCTCAGGCAGGTCGGGTTGTAAAAACGCAATAATAAATTCTGTTTTTACAATAATAGAGCCGTCTTCAAGAGGTATGGCCGCCCCCAGATCGACCATTCTAGAGCGAACACTGTGAATTTCATCCAACAGGTCTTGTCCAAAACGGGGCTGGGTGAACAGACGAAAATCCACCATTTGCTTTTTGAGCTCGGCATAACGCTTGCCCAGCGCTTGAACTTCCAAAATTAGTGGTTCATCCATTCTGATGCAAGACTGATTCTTTTATTACCGAGAGCATACAGCACTTTAACTTTGGCTGGATAAACAGGTAAATCAGGCCTACACTGGGAGCGTATATTGTGCGGTGTGACTTTTTATGATGCCAGAACCCATTGTTGTTCTAGAGCAGCACCCAATCATGGCCACTGCGGTGGAGCAAATGATTTTGTCTTATGCGCCGACGGTTGGCGTAACAACCCTTCAGGCCAGCGCGCTACCGGATTCTTTGCCCCGTGCCGCATGCGCTGTGTTTTGTGTGTCTGGCTTGCCTCAGGAAGATATTGATGGCGTGCTGCTGCGTTTGTCTGTGGCGGGCGTGCGTCACGTGGCCATTCACACCATGGGCGAGCACCTGATGGATTTGCCGAAAAAAAAGCATGGCATGCGGTTTTGTTATCTGCCAGTGGGTGAAACAGTTCAAGATTTTTACCAGGCGCTTGGCGGGTTTTTAGACACCGCTGGTTTGGTCAGCAATCAAAAAGAGCCTTCACCCCCAAGCCAGGCAGCTGCAAGCTGTGCAGCCCTGTCGGGGGTGTTGACCGCCCGGCAAATGGAAGTCATCGAATTGCTGGCCAAGGGTTTGTCTCAAAAAAGGTGCGCCAGGGCGCTGGGCATCAGCCCCAACACGGTTAGTTCACATATTAAAGACATCCACACCCGTTTGGGGGTAAGCAACACAGCCCAGGCGGTTGAAGTATACTTTCGCCATAGAGGTTTGTTTCAAACTGTTAATTTGGCGTACGACCATGGGTAATGCTGCTGACCTGTTGATACTAGAGGATCATCCCCTGGTTGCCAAAATCACCCGCGAGGTGGTTTTTTCCTGCTCTGCCGAGGTGTCTATCCACATCTGTGGGTCCTTGAGCGAATTAAACAGCCAAGCAGAGCTGGAGCCCAAGGCGGTGATTCTTGACCTTGGTTTGCCCGATGCAACAGGCTTGACAGCCCTGGATGTGGTTACCAAGCGCTTTCCCGATGCCTTTTTGTTGGTGTTTACCGCCGATGAAAGCCTGGCCACCTGCAGCGAAGTGTTAGAGGCCGGCTATGAGCTGGTGGGCAAGAGGGCACAACCTTCTGTGTTGTTTGAGCGGGTTGCCCAGCTTTTGCAAGACGCCGGTTTGTTGTCAGATGAGCACAACCCCTTGCAGGTTTTGGGCGAAAAAAACCAATACCAGTCCGAAATTATTGCTCGCGGCGGCAGCAAACCACTGACCAACAAGCAGGTGTTAATCATGGAGTGCTGCTCCAGCGGTTTGTCCGCCAAGGAGACCGCGCGTGCGCTGGGCATGAGCCTGGACACGGTGCGCAAGCACATGACAGAAATCTTCAGCCGCCTGGGTGCCAAAAACAACGCGCAGGCGGTGGAGCTGTATTTCCAGGCCAAAAAAGACGCTGAATTACGCTCCAATTCTGTGTAAACCCTCTAATCGACGTTTAAGCAGTTAAATTTGTGGGTGCATTCCCCGTTGGATTTTGCCATACTGCGCCTAACCCAAAGGAGTTAGTGAACCCGTGGACAAATTCGAGCCTGGTCATGTGGCCCTCATCGGCAACAACACGCTTCTAGGGGCAGTGGTGGTGATGGTCATTCAAATGGCCAACCCCCGTGCTAGCATTGTGCGCTTTCGCGATCAAGACGCTTTTGAACGCAGCATGAGGCGCTTCAAGGTGGCCTTTCTGCACCAAGACGAGCTTGTGGGATCCGCTCAAGAACCCATGTTGCCTACCCTTCAAGACATGCATCGCCGAGGGGCTGTGTGTTTGATTGGGCGCGTGCCTCCCGGCGTGCCACTGTTTTTCAGGTATGTACTTGACCCTTTAACACCCGCCGAAGAGGTGTTTGAAGAGGTTCGGGAGTTGATGCGCGAATGCGGTTTGATTTCTCACCGCTCATTCCCCAGAGAAGACTTGCCCATGCCGTTCCAGTTTGTGCGGTATGGCCTTCGTCCCAGGCATGTTCAGATTCTTAAGCTGGCCGCCGAAGGCGCGTCCAATCAAGAAATTGCGCAAACCTTGGGCATTTCGGTGAGCACCATTCGTGGCCACGTTCAAGAAATGTTTGTACGCATGAATGTGCGCAACATCGCTCATGCCGTGGCCATCTTCTCACGCGCATGTTTGATCGACGAGCTCCGCATGGGCTTGGACGAAGAAACGCCTGTCGAGCGGCGCATTTAAAAACGCTTTTAGAAAAACAGGTCGTTTGAATCTTGATCCCCCGCGGTGCCCTCGGTTCTAATCGACCGCTTGCCCTTGGTGCGCAGTGACGCGGCCGCATGAATGTTGGCGTGGTTCGCGTCCAGCGTGCCAATGAGACTGGCCAGCAAACGACAAACTTCCAGGTAGTCCACCTTTTCTGGTGATTTTGACACTCTCGGGGTGATGGCAAACAGCCGTTGTGCTGTGGCTTGCAGTGTTGGATTTTGTTGAATTTCTTGACGGTGAAAGCTTGAGAGGCAATCTTCCAGCCCATGAAGAAAATAAAGCCGGTTGTCGATGTCGATTTGCTCGAGTTGCAACATCAATCTGGTTTGAAGCTCTTCGGCAGGCATCACCCGTCGCTCCGATGGCCTGCAATAAAACATGTCGTCGATGTTTCTGAATGCGGTGATATTTGTCAGCCTTTCTGTTTTCAAGCTGGTTTTTAATGGGCTGTTGATGAGTCCAAGTGTTTCGTAAAAATGTTGTGCACTGGTTTGACTCCAACGTTGCGGAATGAGCGCCCACAGTACCCCCAGCCTTTCTGCGCACAGGGCGCTGCTGACGATGCGTTCCAGCGATGTGCCCGGCAGCTCAAATGCGCAGGTTTGCTGGTTGAAAGGTGACATGATCATCAGAATGGGTAGCATGGTTGAAACAAGCGCTCGCTAGTTACTGCGTAAGCTCAGTGTAAGTGCGATCGTGGGGCCAGACGTTTGCGCAGAGGGGTACCCCACTTTGGGGAATCAAGCCAACAAACCATCAAATCTGTTTGCTTGTTTTGGGTAGTTACCCCTTTAGTTCAAGCGTGTAAGAATTCACCCTACATACACATATTCTGTGTTCGAGGTTTTTATGAAAAAGATTGTCATTATTGAACGGGTGCCTCTGTTCTCCATCGTGATGAAGGAACTGGCCCAGACCGTTTATCCCAATTCAGATGTGTCGGTTTCCGGCGATGTGGCCCAGGTAGAAGCCACGCTCCGCTTTGACGCCGACGCGGTCATCGCCGACCTGCACGGTGAATTGGCTGAGCAGCAGGCATTGATGAGCGAGGTGGAAGATGCTTTCCCCAGAGCCAGAAAGATCTTCTTTCTTGACCACCTTAGCCCAGAAATGCAGCAAACCGCCGATGAGCAGGGCAGTTTGTTGATTTGTCGATCCCACTCCTATCGAGATGTGCTGACTTCTTTGTCTGAATTTGAAAAGAGCGCAACCGCAGGCCTGGATCGCAACCTAACCCGCAACGAATATCAAAGCGACATTCAGTTGCCCGGCGTAGACAAGCCGCTAACGCTGAAACAGGCGATGGTGATGGACTTGGTGATTCAGGGCCTGTCTGGCAAGCAGATTGCCCGGCAGTTGAACTTGAGCCCAGAAACAGTGCGGGCCCATTTGCGCCAGGCCTATGAACGTTTGCGTGCCAATTCGAGGTCGCAGGCCGTGGCCAACTACCTGATGGCCAAGCGAATGGCCAACAATTTGGTCGAAATGTAATTCCTAGTGCGGTTTTCCCGGCGAGAGCTTGAGCAATCTCGCCGGGTTTTTATGGCTGCTCATCCCGCTTTTCTCCCAGAATTTTCACACAAGCCTCTAAGAAGGCTTGCCGTTCTTCTTCTGTGTCCAGTTGCTTGGCCAAAAACACCCAATGGCTTAAGCCGCAATTGAGTGCGACTCGGCGGATTGTATCTGGGTCTTTTAGGTCCAGCGTTTTGTTGCCAATGCCCATGGGGCGTTCGGCGTCGGGTTTCAAAAAGGGGATGATGTAGTCGGTTCGGATGACCAAAGACCCATCTTTCAGGGTGTGGGCCACGTTCATGCGCTTGAGTTCGGCTCGGATGTCTTCAAGCTCAGCCAAAGCGCGGCTAAGGTGACCCGGGTCGATAAGGACCTTGAAGTCACCTAGCTTTCTGAGTGTTGCGCCAAAGCGTCGCCCCAGTGTTTTAATTAACTCCAAATCTGCATTGTCCATGCGCATGGAGACCACTCCCGATCCAAACGCTGCTAATTGTAACTCAAATTTAATTTTTTTTGTAACATTTTAGGCATCGCCTAAAAACTAAATATTTTTAGTGCAGCTGGTCGCCCTGACCTTTCATCAGGCCTTTCAGGCGCTCAAAGCCAAGCTGCAGGGCTTTGAAGTGTTGCTCCACTTGCGATGGATTTTTTTCCCGCGCTGCTTTTTCAAGCGATTCAGTGGTGCTTAAAAGGTGCACCACGGCCAAGTTGGCAAGAATACCCTTCAAAAAGTGGGAATGTTGGGCCAGTGTGGTCCAATCCAACTTTTCTTTGGCCTGCTCCAGCCGTTCCAGGTCTTCGCCGGATCGGTCCAGCATTTCTTCAAGAATCTCAAAGAGCAGGTCCTCATTTTGACCCAAGCGCTCCAGCGCCTCGTCCACATTGATTTCAACTTGCAACATTTCTAGGTTCATGGATCCAACCCTCCTGGTTTTGTGACTGATTGCAATATGATCCACCGGTTTTTAGCGGTTCACTGCTCGTCAGCCAGTATCGAACCTTTCGTGCAAGCTCGCTAAAATTGAGTGGTTTGGACAGACAGTCATCCATGCCCACCTCAAAACAGCGCCGCAAATCTGAGCGCTCGCGCGTGGCAGTGATGGCCAAAATAGGCGTTCCCGCATACTTTTCAATTTGCCTGATGCCTGTTGCTGTGTCAAACCCGTTCATTTTGGGCAAATGCAGGTCGAGCAGCACGGCATCAAACAGCACTTCTGAGGCCAATTCGATGGCTTCTTCACCCGTGGCAGCCACCCGCACAGCAAAGCCGCGGGTTTGCAAAAAGCCGGCCACCAGTTTGGCGGTGAGTTCGTTGTCCTCGACCAACAAGATCTGCTTGCCTTCGGTCATTTCTTGCGGAATTTCCGGGAAATGGGTGTTGATCACCGGCAGCTTGTCCTTGCTGCCAAACAAGCGGTGCCGGGTCAGGGGCTGGCAAATCAAATGCTTGGCGGTTTGGCTGCGCAGGCGCTGATGTAATTCGTCCAAATGCCAAGGGTTGATCAGGAAATAAATGTCGAAGCGCCCAGTGAGGTGGCCATTGCGCAGGCAGTTGTCCAGCACCTCTTGAATCTGATCAATGGTCAGGGTGAAGCACGACAGGTCGGCAAACACCACCATGCGATTCATGCGAATGCCGTCGTGCAAGATATTGTCGATGGTTTCGTGGCTTTGCGCTTGGCTAATCATGACCTGGGAGCCACAGGCCCTCAGCATGCGCTCCAGGTCACGGGTTCTGGACCGGCGTCCAAACTCAATGATGTGGGCCATTCTGCCTTGCAGCCAGCAGTTCATCATTTTTTCTGCCGGAAGCTCTGTGCAACGCGCGGCAAACTCGATTCGAAATGACGCGTGGTTTTCAGATTCGACCCCCATTTCAAGAAAAATGGACGGGTCTTGAAACTCACCGTTCATGAATGTGGTGTCGAACAATTCCCGGGCTGAGGCCGGATTGCAGCGCACCTCAAAGGTTAAACCCAGTTGGCACAGGTTGTTGGCCTGGCGGATCAGGCGGGCAGACATCACTGGCTGGCTTTGTTCAAGGCGCACCCGGTAGACCATCTCAATCGTTTTTTCGACCACATCAAGCAGTTTATCGCTTACGCCGGCGATGGTCTCTGGCAGGGCTCGATCGGTGATAATGCTTATGCTGGGGCCATCGGTGCCCGTAATGGCGTGGGCAGCTTTGTAAGCTGCACCAAGAATTGAAGATATCGTTGTGATGTTCATGCTTTTTGTCGTGCCGGTCTGCGGCGCGCCTCCTTTTGCATTCATGACTTCAGTGTGCGGGTTTTGGTCGCCGGTAATCAGTCCTATCACGGGTACCCGCTGTTTCCTTGGGGGGCAGTTTGCTGGGG
>NZ_CAXQZX010000036.1:0-14157 GCF_964228395.1 Limnobacter sp. | reverse complement strand
ATTCACCGGGTGGCGAGGTGATGGAGCAGGTGGGTTTCAACGAAATCACCTTCAATGCTCAGCCTGTACCCAATCCGGAATTGGTGCAGGCCGGCCCCGGTTGGCGCATGTCCAGCACTGAGGTACGTACGCTGAGCCCCGAAGAAATGCCCTATGAACTTCCCGACATCGCTTTTGGATTCAAGCAAACCAGCGCATTGTGTCGAGTCAAGGGCGCAGATCAACAAATTCATCAAACGGTGTTCTCTGACGGCTTGTCCACGGTGTCCGTGTTCGTTCAAAAAGCCAAAGACGGTCAAACCATGCCTCAAGTGCCCATGAGTCATGGTGCAGTTATGTCAAGATCACAGATGCAGGGGCAGCATTTGGTCACGGTGCTGGGTGAAGTGCCCAGCAAAACCCTGGACCTGTTTTTGCAGTCCGTTCGGTGGAAATCTCAATAACAAGGAAATCTTAGATGAGATCGAGTGTTTTCAATTCCCGACCATGGATGTTCTTTTATGCCCTGCTGGGTAGCGTCCTGTTCACACTGGCCATGCCATCGCCAGCTTATTCGGCTGCGCGTGACTTGCCAGACTTTTCCGACCTGGTTGACCGGGTGGGTCCAGCGGTGGTTAACATCCGCACCACCCAAAAGGTGCCGCAAGGTGGTCCACAGGGCTTCCCTGGTTTTCCCGGCATGGATCCCAACGACCCGTTTTTTGAGTTTTTCCGTCGTTTTATGCCGCCCGGTGCCGTGCCAGGCCAACCCCAACCAAGCCCACGGGCCCCTCAGCCCGAACGTGAAGTGCCCGCAGGTGTGGGCTCTGGCTTTGTGATTGACGCCGAAGGTTTTTTGCTGACCAATCACCATGTGGTGGACGGTGCTGAATCGATTATTGTGACTTTTCCCGACAAGCGTGAATTCAAGGCAAAGGTGATCGGTTCCGATCAACGCACTGACGTGGCTCTTGTCAAAATTGAAGGCAAGGGCTTTCCAACCCTGAAGATTGGGGATGTTAGCAAGACCAAAGTTGGTCAGTGGGTGGTGGCCATCGGTTCGCCTTTTGGGCTTGAGAATTCTGTGACTGCAGGCATCATCAGCGCCAAGGGTCGCGATACGGGTGAATACCTGCCATTCATCCAAACCGACGTGGCGGTAAACCCTGGCAATTCGGGTGGACCGTTGCTCAATCTGGAAGGCGAGGTGATCGGCATTAATTCCCAGATTTACAGCCGCACCGGCGGGTTCATGGGTATTTCATTTGCCATTCCAATTGATGAAGCCATGCGTGTGGCCAAGCAACTGCGCGAAACCGGTAAGGTTAGTAGGGGGCGGATTGGTGTCGGGATCGGCGAGGTTGACAAAGAGGTTGCAAAGGCTTTGGGCCTGGAGTCAGCAACAGGCGCTTTGGTGGGCTCGGTGGGTAAAGACAGCCCAGCTGACAAAGCTGGCGTAATCGCAGGCGATATCATTTTGCGCTTCGATGGCAAGAAAGTGGAAAAGGCCTCAGACCTGCCGCGCATTGTGGGTGAAACCAAGCCGGGCTCGCGGGTGAACATGGTGATCTGGCGCAAGGGCACAGAGAAAACCGTGCAAATCACCGTGGGTGAATTTGAGACTGAAACGGCGAAGGCGCAGGCCAAGCCAGCCGATAAACCCAAACCCGCCGAGGTGGACAAGTTGGGCCTGACCGTGACTGACCCCACGGCCGAAGAGCGCAAGGCGTTGGGCATTACCGGTGGTGTGGTGGTGCGCAGTGCCACCGGCTTGGCAGCGGGTGCTGGCATGGCCCCGGGTGACGTGGTGTTGCGCGTTGGTCGCACCGATGTGTCTTCGGCTGCCCAGTTTGCCGAGTTGATCAAGGCTGTTCCCAAAGGTCAGGCTGTGCCCATGCTGGTGCGCCGCGGCGAAAATTCTTTCTTCGTGGTCATCACGCCCTGATAACACTTGGGCGGGCACACTCGGTCAGGCCATAATTTTGCTGTAAAGCATGGCCTGATCGGGTAAAATGCGATGTTAACGAATTCATTCGGGGGCAGAGATGCCCCCTTTTTAATGATGCAAATGCAGCACATCCGAAATTTTTCAATCATTGCACACATCGACCACGGCAAATCCACACTGGCAGATCGGCTCATTCAACGCTGCGGTGGCCTGAGCGATCGTGAGATGGATGAGCAAGTGCTCGATTCCATGGACATTGAGCGGGAGCGCGGCATCACCATCAAGGCCCAAACCGCTGCTTTGCATTACAAGGCCAAAGACGGCAACACTTATTTGCTGAATCTCATTGATACGCCTGGGCACGTGGACTTTTCTTACGAAGTCAGCCGTTCCCTGTCAGCCTGTGAAGGGGCGCTGCTCGTGGTGGACGCATCGCAGGGCGTTGAGGCGCAAACCGTGGCCAACTGCTACACCGCCATCGAATTGGGTGTAGAGGTGTTGCCCGTGTTGAACAAAATGGATTTGCCGCAGGCCGATCCCGACACAGCCAAGTCTGAGATTGAAGACGTCATTGGCATTGACGCCAGCGAAGCCGTGCCCATTTCTGCAAAAACAGGCATGGGCATCGACGAGGTGCTGGAGTTGGTGGTCAACAAGGTCCCTCCAGCGCGAGGTAGCCGGGAAGCCCCATTGCAGGCGCTGATCATCGACAGCTGGTTTGATAACTATGTGGGCGTGGTGATGTTGGTGCGTGTCATCAACGGGGTGCTCAATCGCAAAGACAAAATCAAGCTGATGGCCACAGGGGCCACCTACATCGCTGACGATGTGGGTGTGTTCACGCCCAAGTCCATCGCTCGAGATTCCTTGTCAGCCGGCGAAGTGGGGTACATCAACGCCGGCATCAAAGAATTGGAAAGCGCCAAGGTGGGCGACACGGTAACCTTGGCCGCTGCTCCCGCTGCCAAGCCTCTACCGGGTTTCAAAGAAGTACAGTCTCAGGTGTTTGCTGGCTTGTTCCCTGTGGAAGCCAACCAATACGAGGCCCTGCGTGAGGCGCTAGACAAGCTCAAGCTCAACGACGCGGCGCTCAACTATGAACCTGAGGTGTCGCAGGCTTTGGGGTTTGGGTTTAGGTGTGGCTTTTTGGGCATGTTGCACATGGACATTGTGCAAGAGCGCTTGGAGCGCGAGTTTGACATGGACCTCATCACCACTGCGCCCACTGTGGTCTATGAGGTCAAGCAGCGAGATGGCACCATCGTGCGGGTGGACAACCCGTCTAAAATGCCCGACCTCAGTAAGCTCGACGAAATTCGTGAGCCCATTGTGACAGTTAATCTGTTGATGCCACAGGAGTACGTGGGTTCGGTGATGACCTTGTGTACCAGTCGCCGGGGCGTTCAGACCAACATGGTCTACCACGGTCGTCAGGTTCGGCTCACCTTCGAAATGCCGATGGCAGAAATTGTGCTCGATTTCTTCGACAAGCTGAAGTCCACCTCGCGCGGCTATGCTTCCATGGACTACGCGTTCAAGGAATACCGCGCAGCCGACATTGTGAAAGTAGACATGCTGATCAATGGCGATAAAGTGGACGCCTTGTCCATCATGGTTCACAGAACCAACGCGCAGTACCGTGGCCGTGCAGTGGCTCAAAAAATGCGAGAAATCATTTCCCGCCAAATGTTTGACGTGGCCATTCAGGCGGCCATCGGTGCAAACATCATTGCCCGCGAAACCGTGAAAGCCCTGCGTAAAAATGTGTTGGCCAAGTGCTATGGCGGCGACATTTCCCGAAAGAAAAAGCTGCTCGAAAAACAAAAAGCCGGCAAGAAGCGAATGAAGCAGGTGGGTAACGTTGAGATCCCACAAGAAGCGTTTTTAGCCATTCTTCAGGTGGAAGACAAATAACAATGAATTTTTCGCTGATTCTTTTTTTGCTGGTGCTTTTTACCGGCTTTTTCTATGTGCTTGACCTCTTGGTGTTCAAACCCAAGCGCAGGCTGGCTGCCGAACATGCGCTCAGCGTGGGTGGCGCTGCGGGGGGCATGAACGGTGAGGCAGAACACCGCATTCGCCAGCAGTACATGAAGCAGCCGCTCTGGCTGGAATACAGTGCGAGTTTTTTTCCGGTGATTTTGTTTGTGTTCGTGCTGCGGTCGTTTGTGGTTGAGCCGTTTAAAATCCCTTCGGGCTCCATGATCCCAACCTTGCTCATTGGCGATCTGATCTTGGTCAATAAATTTGCCTATGGTATTCGCCTGCCCATCATCGACAAAAAAATCATTCCCCTGGGCGACCCTCAGCGCGGCGATGTCATGGTGTTTCGCTACCCTCTGGATCCCTCGCTCGATTACATCAAGCGTGTGGTGGGTGTGGGCGGCGATGTGGTTGAATACCGCGATAAAAAGCTGTGGATCAACGGCGTGGCTCAGCCTGTGGAACCACTCGAAAAATATTACGATCCGAACAGCTTTTCCTATCACCTGCAGTACCGCGAAACCTTGGGCAAGCAACCGCACTTGGTGCTGAATGACGAGGAGGCGCCTGCATACGTCATTGGCGTGCAAGACTTCAAGCACCGCGACAACTGCAAATACGATGTGAATGGTTTTAAGTGCACCGTTCCGCAAGGCCATTACTTCATGATGGGCGACAATCGCGACAACTCCAGCGATAGCCGCATTTGGGGCTTTGTGTCAGACGAGCAAGTGGTCGGCAAGGCTTTTCTGGTTTGGATGAATTTCAATGACATGTCTCGCATTGGGACCTTTCATTAATATTGGCCAACATGGAGAAACCCGACTTAACGGCCTTACAAATAGCCCTGGGGCATCGGTTTTCAGACCAGGCCTTGTTGCGCCAGGCGCTTACGCACAGAAGCCATTCCAGCGCGCACAATGAGCGGCTGGAGTTTCTCGGTGACAGCGTGTTGAATTGCGCAGCATCCATTTTGCTGTTTGATGAACATCCCGACATGGACGAAGGCAAGTTGTCCAGGGTGCGCTCGCATCTGGTCAAGCAAGACTGCCTGGCCAATATTGGACGAAGCCTGCAGCTTGATCATCACTTGTACCTGGGGGCTGGCGAGTTAAAAAGCGCTAAATCCATCAAGGACAGCATCGTTGCCGATGCCTTGGAGGCGTTGTTTGGCGCCATTTTGCTGGATGCCGGTTTTGAGCACGCCAAAAATTGTGTTATCCAACTGCTCAAGCCCGTGCTGGCGGCCACCCCCATTGAATCGCTTGGCAAAGACGCCAAAACCCGCTTGCAAGAACACTTGCAGGCCCGTCGCCTTCAGTTGCCTGTTTACACCGTGATGGTAGAGGGCGGAACGGCCAACAGCCCGGAATTTAAAGTGCAATGCACTGTGGCGGACCTTCAGGTTGACAAACTGGGTGCGGGGCATTCGCGGCGCATTGCAGAACAACAAGCGGCTCAGGCCGTGCTTATCGAATTGCTGGAACGGGAGTATGCTGACCCCAACCAGGCCAACAAAAAAGGGTTGTCATGAGCCAGTCCAAATGCGGCGTCGTTGCAGTGGTGGGCCGCCCCAATGTGGGCAAATCCACCCTGATGAATGGTTTAATCGGGGAGCACCTCTCGATTACTTCCTCTAAGCCACAAACCACTCGGCACCGTGTGCTTGGTGTGATGACTCAGCCTGTCAAAGACGTGCCCACCCAGTTCATTTTTGTTGACACGCCGGGCTTTCAAACCAAGCATTCCAACGCCCTCAACAAAACCATGAACCGCGCGGTACTCACTGCCTTGGCCGATGTGAACGTGATTTTGTGGGTGGTTGAGCAGGGCAAGGTGGGGCACGCTGACTTGAAGGTGCTGGAGCTCTGCCCCAAGGAAGTGCCTGTGGTGGCCGTGGTCAACAAGCTCGACCAATTGAACGACAAAAACCTGGTGCTGCCTTTTTTGCAAAAGCTGGGCGAAATGCGCAACTTCGCAGCCATTGTGCCTTTAAGCGCACAGGCTGGCAAAAACCTGGACGCCCTCAAAGAGGTGGTGTCGGGCCTGTTGCCCGAACAGCCCTTTTTCTATGAAGAAGACACACTGACTGATCGACCCGAAAAGTTTTTAGCGGCAGAACGCATTCGTGAAAAATTATTCCGTTTGGTGGGCGATGAGCTGCCATACACCTGCACCGTAGTCATTGACCGTTTTGTGATTGAAGAGGGTCGGCGCGTTATTCATGCATCGATTTTGGTCGATCGGCAATCCCACAAGGCCATGATCATCGGCAAAGGCGGAGAAAAACTCAAGCGCATTGCCTCCGAGGCCAGGCAGGACATGGAGCGCTTGTTTGATGGTCGGGTGCACTTGGAGACATGGGTGAAGGTGCGCAGCGGTTGGGCCGACAACGCCAGCCTGTTGCAAAGCCTGGGGTATGAGTAACACAAAAAGTTTTCAGGACCAGGCCTTTGTGTTGCACAGTGTGCCCTACAAAGAGACCAGCCTGATTGTTGAACTGTTTTGCCGCGAGCACGGGCGTTTGCCGGTGATTGCCAAAGGGGCCAAGCGACCTCATTCGGGCTTGCGGGCCGTGCTAGTGAGTTTTCAGCCCCTGCAGGTTCGATTTTTGGGGCGCTCCGAAGTCAAAACCCTCACCCATGCCGAGTGGCTTGGAGGGTTTCTGGCGCCGCAGGGCAGGGCCTTGTTTGCCTCGTATTACCTCAATGAACTGCTGATGCGTGGCCTGGGACGGGAAGATCGACATGTCGGTTTATTTGATCTGTATGCAGGCACTTTGCAGGCCATGGTTGATGGCGAGGACATGAATATTTGCATTCGGCGCTTTGAGGTGGGGTTGCTCGATGCCTTGGGCTACGGTCTGGATTGGCGAGTGGATCGACATGGCCAGCGCATTGATGCCCAGGCCGTGTACCACTGGGTCGATCAAGAAGGATGGGCTCACCCGGACGGGGGGGGCGTAAACCCAGTGCATGGGAACCCCGTTGAGCCGCTGGTGCCAGGCCAAACGGTGCTTGATATACAAGCAGGGCAGTGGAGCAACGCGGCGGCCAGTGCCTTAAAGCCTGTTACGCGGCGCCTTCTGATGGCCCATGTGGCCCCGAATGGTTTGTTGTCTAGAGCTTGGATGGAGCAGTTGATAAGGTCATGATAGAACTGGGTGTAAACATTGATCACGTGGCAACCATACGTCAGGCACGGCGTGGGCATGAACCCGACCCTTTGCAGGCGGCCTTGCTGGCCGAAGAGTATGGCGCAGATGCCATCACGGTGCACGTGCGGGAAGACCGCCGGCACATGCAAGATGACGATGTTCGACGCATTCGCCCAGCCATTTCTACCCGTTTGAATTTCGAATGCGCGGTGGTTGAGGACATGATCCGGCTTGTCGAAGAAATCAAACCCCACGATGTGTGCTTTGTGCCCGAGCGGCGTGAGGAGGTCACCACCGAGGGTGGGCTGGATGTGGTTGGTGGCTTTCATTTGGTGGCACCGGCGGTGGCGCGTCTGCAAGACCAGGGAATGCGGGTGTCTTTGTTCATTGACCCAGACATCGTGCAGATGGAAGCCGCTTTGAAGTGTGGCGCGCAGGCGGTTGAGTTGCACACTGGCCGCTACGCACATGCCACCGGCTCGCAGCTGGACATTGAACTTGCACGCATTCGAAAAGCCGCAGATTTTGGCGTGGCCCATGGTCTGCGTGTCAACGCTGGCCATGGCTTGAACTATGACAATGTGGCGGCTGTGGCCGCCATTGAGAGCATTTCTGAGCTGAACATTGGCCATAGTATCGTGGCCAATGCGGTGTTTTTGGGATGGGAGACGGCCATTAAGCGGATGAAATCCTTAATGGTGCAGGCCAAACTTGACACCATTCGACCACGCTGAGCACAACAGCCACTTTGCACACTTGGGGGCAGCAGCATGATTATTGGTTTGGGTTGCGACATTGTGGAAGTGCAACGCATTGAGGGCTTGCTGCGCAAGGGCCACGAAGGTTTTGTGAGGCGCGTGCTCACCCCTTCTGAAATTGAAGAGTACGAACGCCGCACTGACAAGGCTGCCCAGCGTGGCATGTTGTACCTGGCCACCCGATTTGCTGCCAAAGAGGCTTTTTCCAAAGCAATGGGCACCGGAATTGGGGAGAGCTTCTCTTTCCAGGATGTGGCAATGTTAAATAGTGTTTCAGGTCGGCCAGTCATGGAATATTCCGAGCGGATTGCTCAATGGCTGGACAGCCGTGGCGCGGCTGCGGAAGTGTCTATTTCTGATGAAAGTACTCACGCCATGGCCACAGTCATCATTTTCAAAAAACTATAAATCACAGGGAATACATCGCACCATGCTGGGTCCATTGATCGTTGGTTTAACCGGTTTAACGCTTACTGCACAGGACATTGAACACATCCAAAGCCCCACCGTTGGCGGCTTGATCTTGTTCTCACGCAACTTTAAGAACAAGGCACAACTTATTGAATTGGTTAAAGCGATTCGACAAAACGGCGGTCAAAACAAACCTGTTTTTGTAGACCACGAAGGTGGTAGAGTGCAGCGTTTTAGGGAGGGTTTCACAGCCATCCCCTCGATGCGCACCATCGGTCGCAGGGCTGAAGAAGATTTTGACGATGGTATTCAGCTGGCTCGAGAGGCGGGGTACGTGCTGGCTGCAGAACTTCGCGCCTGCGATATCGACATGAGTTTTGCACCCGTGATGGACCTGGACTGGGGCAATAGTGAAATCATCGGCGACCGATCTTTTGGCCGAGACCCTCGCATGGTGGCTCGATTGGCCGGAGCGCTGATGAATGGCATGGCCCTCGCTGGCATGCAGGCTTGTGGCAAACACTTTCCCGGCCATGGTTGGGTTAAGCTGGACAGCCATTTGGCCCTGCCACAAGATTCTCGACCCCTGAACGAAATTTTGCGCTTCGACGCCTTGCCCTATCAATTCAACAGCACGTTGAACATGGCCAGCATCATGCCAGCCCATGTGGTGTATGCCGAAGTCGACAGCCGACCCGCCTGTTTCTCACCGGTGTGGATCCAGGAAGTACTGCGCGTGAAGCTTGGGTTTGATGGTGCTGTCATCAGTGATGACCTGGACATGGTGGGCGCACACGGAGCCGGCGACATCCGCGCCAGAGCCAGCGCTGCCTTGGGTGCGGGTTGCGATGCGGTGTTGAGCTGCAACAACATGGAAGACATTCACACCTTGGTGACCCAACCAGTGCCTGAAATGTTTGAGCAAGTGGAGGTGCGGCATCGTCGATTGAGCCGTCTGCGCCCAGAGCAAGCGGGACTAGACTGGACTGGCTTGAACCAAAGTTACACTTACCAAGCCTGCATTGAGCGCTTAAGCCAGGTTGTTTAAGCGTTAAACGGTATATAGCAGCAAAAAAGCCACCCGATAAGGTGGCTTTTTTGTTGGATGGTGGTGAAAGTTTTGGGGGCTTTTGCTTATTTCACCTTGGCGCTGGAAAGCAGCTTTTCTTGGTAGGCCTCCCATTTGTCGTTCACCATGCGTTGCTCGAGTTGAGGGCGAATTTCTTCGAGTTTGGGTGGGGACGACTCACGAACATCGGCCAGGTAAATTACGTGGTAACCAAACTGTGAGCGCACCGGCGCTTTGCTGTATTCACCTTTTTTTAGAGCCACCATGGCCTGGGAAAACTCGGGCACAAAGCTATTGGGGTTGGCCCAGTCGAGGTCGCCTCCTGTGGGGGCAGAGCCTGGGTCTTTGGATTCTGCCTTGGCCAGTTCTTCAAACTTGGCACCCTTGCCCAACTTGGCAATAATGGCTTTGGCCTGATCTTCGGTTTCGACCAAAATGTGGCTGGCGCGGTATTCGCTGCCGCCCATCATTTGTGCAATTTTGGCGTAGGTTTCCTGCACTTCTTTGTCAGAAATTTTGGTGGTTTTGTAGAAGTCTTCACGCAGGGCGTTGGCCAAAATGGCCTGGTTCATCATTTGCACCTGATATTTGACTTCAGGCTTGCTGGCCAAGCCTTTTTTAATGGCTTCCTGCTTCAACACCTCTTGATTAATCAATTCTTGGCGAATGGTGGCGCGCATTTCGGGCGAGGCTTCCTGGCCGCGCTTGGCCTGTTCGGCCACAATATAGTCAATCAATTCGCTGGGGATGGACTGACCATTGACCAGGGCAGCGTTTTGCGCCAATGCGCCGCTGGAAAAGGTGATGGCCAATGCAACTGCGCTTGCTGTGAGTGTGCTTTTCAACATGCTTTAAAAACCTTGTGTCTCTGGAAATGGATTAATTTGGGGTGTCGGCCGCGTCGATAGCCAAGGCGTGGATTTCTTTTTTCATCCAATCTGATACCGCATCATACACGAGGCGATGCCGAGCCAAAGTGCGCAGGCCCTCGAATTGAGCGCTACGAATTTTGACCCGAAAATGGCGCCCACCTTCACGTGCACCCGCATGCCCGGCATGAAGATGCGATTCATCAACAACCTCCACCTCGGCCTGCAGGCGCTCGGCCAGGCGTGCTTGAAGTTGGTCGGCGGTGATACTCATGGGCGGGACTCCCGCTGGGTTTGTCCATCGCCTTGCTCGTTATTTTGCATGTGCTTGGACATGTAAAAACCTTGGGCAAATACAAAGACCAACGTGGCTCCCAGTGAGCCAAACAGCTTGAAATCCACCCAGATTTCGGTCGAAAACCCGTACGCAACCACGATGTTGAGCACTGCCATCAGCACAAAAAAGCCCACCCAGGCCCACAACAGGGTGACCCACGCGTGCGACGGCAGGCTAACCTGGCCTTTCATCATCAGTTCAATGGGGTTCTTTTTAAAGGCGTAAGCCAGCAAAAAGCCTGTGGCCATGGCGAGGTAAAGCACCGTGGGCTTCCATTTGATGAAGGTTTCGTTTTGCAGAACCAAGGTGGCTCCGCCAAACACAGCAATCAAAAGCAACCCAATCCACTGCATGTTTTCTACGGGTTTGCCCGCCAGCTTTTGGTAAGCAATTTGGACCACGGTGGCCAAAATGGCGACCACCGTGGCCAGCAAGATGGGCAGTTGCGCGCTTTGAATTTCTGCAGACGAAATGCTGGAGAGCAAAGGACGCAACAATTGATCGGCCTGCTCTGGGTTTGACCCGGCCCATTTGAAGCTGACAAAAAACAGAATAATGGGCAAAAAGTCTAAGAAAAGTTTCATGGTCTCATTAAAAATGATAGGGGCAGCAAATCACCGTGTGCGTGGTGTCAGGCCGATTGTTCGTTGGCAAACGGCTCAAAAGCCAGGCTTACCGAATTAATGCAATAACGCAAGCCCGTGGGGGCGGGGCCATCTTCGAACACGTGCCCCAAGTGAGCGTCGCAAATTTTACAGGTCACTTCGGTGCGAATCATGCCATGGCTGCGATCCACATGCTCTTCAATGTGGTCCGCGTTTAAGGGGGCAAAGTAGCTGGGCCAACCGCAGCCAGAATCAAACTTCGTGTCTGATGCAAACAGGGGGGTTCCGCAGCAAATGCAACGGTAAATGCCCGGCTCATGATGATCCCAGTAGTGCCCGGTAAAAGCGCGCTCTGTGCCTTTCTTGCGGGTAACTTCATAGGACATGGGGGTGAGTTCTTCCCGCCATTGAGCATCGGTTTTTACAACTTTGTGGGTCATCGTCAAACTCCCTTGGGATCAGGATGAACAGCTCAGCACCAGGTCTTTGGCCCAGGATGGAGGCGCAGCGGTGTAATGCGGGGGTAGGTGTTGGTCATTGTACGGGTCAGACAAAGCGGCACACAAACGGTTCAATTCGGCGTATTCGCCTTGTTGGGCTTGCTCAATGGCGGCTTGCAAGAGGTGGTTGCGCGCCACCATGGCGGGGTTGGTGGCTGCAATGGCCAGTTGCCAGTCGATTGGGCTTGCGCTTTGCCCGGTTTGAAGGGCGCACCAGCCACTGAGCCACTCCCGGGCGTCATCTACTTGCGCTTCGTCCCCCAAAGCGAGGCAAAAATGGGGGCTGCCCTGCCACAGCGCCAAATTTTGCGTGGCGTCTTTGTGGGGGTCCAAGGCGCTCAAGGACCTGAAAAAGCGAGTGAAGTCCAAACCATGGGTATGCATGAACTTCAAAGTTTGTTCAATGTGCACGCGGGTTTGTTCGCCATGCGCCGCCGGCAGCCCCATCTTTTTGGCAAAAAGGGCGGTGTGCTTTGCCTCAAAATGATCAGCATAGGCATCAAGCAGGGCCTGCACGGTGTCTTTGTAAGGGCGCAACAAGGTTAGCAGCGCCTGGGCCAGTGCATACAGGTTCCAATGCCCCAGCCGGGGCTGGTTGCGGTAGCTGTAGCGGCCACCTTCGTCAGAATGGTTGCAAATGTGGTCGATGTGGAAGCTGTCCATGAAGCCGTATGGGCCGTAGTCAATGGTCAGACCCAACAGGGACATATTGTCTGTGTTCATCACGCCATGGCAAAAACCGACGCTTTGCCACTGGGCCATTAGTTCGGCAGTGCGTTTAACTACCCATTCAAACCATTGCAGCAAGCCCTGTGCCCGGCTTTCTTCAGTGTCTCCCAACTCAATCTCGGGGTGATGCTGTTCAATGTGCCAAGTCAGCAAGTGGTTTAGGGCCTCGTCTTGCCCTGTGTGCGCAAAATATTCCACATGCCCAAAGCGCAAAAAGCTTTCGGATACACGGCACACCACGGCGGCTGTCTCGGTGGTTTCTCGAAACACCGGGTCGCTGCAAGCGGTGAGCGACAGAGCACGCGTGGTGGGAATGCCCAAGGCGTGCATCGCCTCGCTTGCAACGTATTCGCGAATGGAAGATCGCAACACGGCCCGGCCATCGGCATGGCGGGAGTAGGGCGTGGGGCCTGCACCCTTCAGTTGCAGTTGCCGATACTGTGCGCCTTTGCGGACCTCTGCAATCAGCAAAGCTCGCCCATCACCCAGTTGCGGAACAAACACGCCAAACTGATGGCCACAATACACGCTGGCCACGGCATTAAAGCCTGGCCAAGGGGCGTTACCAGCGAGCACTTCCACGCCCATTGGGGAACTCAGCTCGTCGGCCTGCAGTCCGATCTCTTCAGCCAGCGACCTGTTCAGTTGCAGCAGGGTGCAGGGGGTTTTAAAGGGCGTGGTTGGCACTTCCTTCAGGAAGGGAGTGCCCAAGGCTGAATATTCACGAACAAAAATAGAATCACGGTTATGAAACAAGACGCGTCCTGAAGTATAGTTTCTTAAAAATCCCCCACCATTGTAGTCGGGGAGAACACCAAAACATACCCATGAATCACTTTGGAGGAGTACTGACAAATGCAAGGTTTGATGATGCACATGCCCTTGTTGATTTC
This sequence comes from Limnobacter sp., assembly GCF_964228395.1. Classification (GTDB taxonomy): domain Bacteria; phylum Pseudomonadota; class Gammaproteobacteria; order Burkholderiales; family Burkholderiaceae_B; genus Limnobacter. The sequence goes on along the minus strand of NZ_CAXQZX010000036.1, from coordinate 919 downwards.
ATCCATCATTGAGCACGCGGCTCGCCACCATCCCAAGGTGGAAATAGTGTCGCGGCGCACCGAGGGCGACATCCACCGCACCAATTACGGGGAAGTCGCTGCCCGGGCCAAGCAATTGGCCAACAAGCTGACCGAGGTGGGCGTTCAGCAAGGGGAAAACATTGCCACGCTGGCCTGGAATGGCTATCGGCATGTGGAAATTTATTATGCGGTTTCGGGCATGGGAGCGGTGATTCACACCCTCAACCCAAGGCTGTTTCCTGAGCAGTTGATCTACATCATCAACCATGCCAAAGACAGCACCGTGTTTTTTGACACCACCTTCGCCCCATTGATTAAGGCCATTGCACCCGCTTGCCCCACGGTAAAACGGTGGATCCAGATGTGCGACGAGTCGGCCATGCCGGCCGAGCCAGCCGTACAGGGTGTGATCAATTACGAGGCATTCATTCAGGGGGCTTCCACCGAATTCAACTGGCCAGAGTTGGACGAGAACCTGGCCAGCGGGCTGTGTTACACATCGGGCACCACCGGCAACCCCAAGGGCGCCTTGTATTCGCATCGTTCCACGGTGCTGCATGCCATGGCCGCCAGCACGCCAGATGCCTTGGGCTTGTCCAGCCGCGACACCATTTTGCCTGTGGTTCCCATGTTCCACGTCAATGCCTGGGGCATTCCCTACATTGCAGCCATGGTGGGTGCCAAAATGGTGATGCCCGGCGGCGCGCTGGATGGCGCGTCCATTTATGAATTGCTTGAAAAAGAGAAAGTGAATTTCTCGGCGGGTGTGCCCACCGTGTGGCTGGGTTTGCTCACCTATGTGCAACAAAACAATCTCAAATTCAGCAGTTTTAACCGCACCGTGATTGGTGGTTCGGCAGCACCAGCCTCCATGATTCGTACATTGAACAGCCTGGGG
>NZ_CAXQZX010000035.1:0-3976 GCF_964228395.1 Limnobacter sp. | reverse complement strand
GACCATGAAGGTCGACCGGCCACTCGCTAAGTCATCAGAGGAGCCAATACGGGTAAAAATCCGATCGAGGCAGGAGAGCGTTACCTTTCGCGCGGGTACGAAAGCACCGACGTGCGCCAGCAGGGCAATCAACGCTGTTTGGCGCATGTAGGTGCTTTTACCGCCCATGTTCGGGCCGGTAATAAGGGCCATGTGGCGGCCCGGGTGCAGGCTGCAATCGTTGGGGGTAAATTGCTCCACTTGCGTCTCTAACACCGGGTGGCGGCCTTGCACGATGTTCAAGATTGGCTGAGGCAGAAGCTGTGGGGCAACCCAACTGGATTCGTGTGCCACCAAGGCCAGCGCGGCCAGTGCGTCCAGTTCCGACAAAACCCGCGCACATTGTTGGGTGTAGGGGGTGAATTGCACCAACCATTCCAAAAGTTGGTCGTAAAGCGCTTTTTCAAGATTGAGTGCCCGCTCTTTGGCAGACAGTGCTTTTTCTTCAAAAGCTTTTAGCTCGCTGGTGATGTAGCGCTCGGCGTTTTTCATGGTTTGCCGGCGTACATAGTGCGAGGGTACTTTGTCAGCCTGTGCTGTGCTTACTTCGATGTAAAACCCGTGCACGCGATTGAACTCAACCTTGAGGTTGGCGATGCCCGTGGCCTCGCGTTCCTGGCGTTCTAATTCGATGAGGAATTGCCCACTGCCCGTTTGAATGTTTCGCAGTTCATCCAGCTCGGCGCTGTAGCCGTCTGCGATCACACCGCCATCGCGAAGCAGGGTGGGAGGGTTGTCGGCCAAGGCCGCGACCAGTTGCTGCAAAAGCTCTGGAGGCTGAGCCAGGGCCTGAAGAGCGGCCTCAAACACGGGCGCATGCAATGGCGATTGGTCGGCTTGGGCCAAAAGATCGGCCAGAGTGGGCAGGGCCTGCAAGCTTTCCCGCAGGGCAAGCAGATCCCGGGGTTTGGCACTTTGCATGGCCACACGGCTGCTGATGCGTTCAATGTCGGCCAGGCTACGCAGGGTTTTGATCACTTCTGCGCACAGGGGCTCATGTGCGCTGTCGCGGGTGTTCATGAGCCGGGCCACAATCGCTTGACGCGCCTCAATGGCTGGAATACTGCGCAAGGGTTCGAGTAGCCACTGGCGCAAGCGCCTTGCTCCCATGCCGCTGCCGGTGCGATTGAGGCGAGAAAAAAGCGTGGGTGAGGGTTCACCGCGCAGGGTCTCGGTGATTTCCAGGTTGCGCCGGGCGGCATCGTCCAAAACCAGATGGTCGTGTTCGTGCTCCACCTGTACGTCCGAGACATGTTTGAAAGTCTCGATATTGAGATGCGTTTCTTTGGCGTATTGCAGCGCCGCGCCCATGGCCGCGATGGCCAGGGGTGCTTGGTCGAGTTCCAGGCTGGTCAGGGTGCTCGCCTGCAACACAGCCTGAAGATGGGTGTGCGCAAAACTGGCATCAAAGTGCCAGGCTGGGCGCTCAATGGCCTGCACCACCTCGCATTGCCTGGCCATGGCTTTGTTATTCACCAACACCTCGGCCGGGTTGTATCGACCCAAATGCGCCAAAAGGCCCGCAGACTCGCATTCGAGTAAGCGGATGGACCCTGCAGACAAAGCCATGCAAGCCACGCCCCACTGTTTGCCATCTTCGGAGTACAGGCTGACCAGAGGCTTGTTTTCTTGGTCGGGCAAGAGGGCAGACTCGGTCAGAGTACCCGGTGTGACCACACGGGCCACGCGTCGCTCCATGGGACCTTTGCTTTGCCCCGGCGTGCCCACTTGTTCGCAAATGGCCACCGAGTGGCCCAAGGCTACGAGTTTGGCCAGGTATTGGTCGACCGCGTGAAATGGCACGCCCGCCATGGGGATGGGTTGACCTGCGGATTGGCCGCGATGTGTTAGCGTGATTCGAAGCAACTGCGCGGCCAGTTGGGCATCTTCGAAAAACAGCTCATAAAAATCGCCCATGCGGTAGAACAGCAGCTTGTCCGGGTACTCCGCCTTCAGGCTGAGGTACTGCTGCATCATGGGCGTGTGATTTTCAAACGCCGTGGTGGTGTTTGCCTGGACGTGTTCTGTCACTGCGTTACTTGAAACTCAACAGGTATTGAAGGGCTTTGGGGTTGCCGGCCACTGCATTGCCGGTGTCCATGTAGGTGGCGTTGCCTTGTGGGTCGGTGATTAAACCACCCGCTTCGGACACCAGCAGAACGCCTGTGGCGAGGTCCCACGGTTTGAGGCCGAAGCAAATGTAGCCGTCAAGGCGGCCACAGGCCACGTAAGCGAGGTCGAGCACTGCCGAGCCTGACTTGCGAATACCAGCCGTGCTTTCGGTCAGGGCCAACATTTTGCGTTTTACGCTTTGATCACCCTCACTTTTGCCACTTGGGAATGCAAACCCCACCAAAAATTCATTGGGTTTGCTGCGTTTGGATACGCGGATGCGTCGGTTATTTAAGAACGCACCTTCGCCCTTGGAGGCGGTGAACAGGTCGTTGGTGGCCGGGTTGTACACCACGGCCTGCTGGATGTTGCCAGCCACCCGCAGGGCGATTGAAATCGCGTAGTGGGGGTAACCGTGAATGAAATTGGCGGTGCCGTCGATGGGGTCGATGATCCACTCGTAATCGGACTTGCCTGAGGCGCCGCTTTCCTCGGCTAAAATGGCGTGGTCGGGGTAAGCCTGTTTAAGCACCTCGATGATGGCCGTTTCAGCGGCTTGATCGGTTTCGGTGACAAAATCGTTGGGGCCCTTCACGCCCACTTTGACCTGATCCAGATCCAGCTCTGCCCGGTTGATGATTTTTCCAGCAGCGCGAGCGGCTTTAACCGCCACGTTGAGCATCGGATGCATGGCCTTTCCTTTTCAATAAATTTGCGTTTAACCGCCCATTATAAATGACCCCAGTTGATTCCCTCGAATCCATTTCAATAGTTCTGGTAAAAACAAGTCATCCGGGCAATGTGGGCTCGGTGGCCAGGGCCATGAAGACCATGGGTCTTTGTGATTTGCGGCTTGTTCAACCCAAACATGCAGCGATTGCTGCCGACCCGGAAGCAATTGCCTTGGCCAGTGGGGCCGCCGATGTGCTGGCCAATAGTCAGGTGTACGCAAGCCTGCCGGAGGCCTTGGCCGATTGCCAGCGTGCTTACGCCCTGTCGGCGCGGTTGCGGGAATTGGGGCCTGCCCTGCAAAGCCCGGCTCAAGCCGCCCAAGAGGCCCTGAGTGCTTTGCCAGATGGGGTTCGCTCAGCCTTTGTTTTTGGTGCGGAACGTACAGGACTAAGCAATGAAGAAGTGCAGCGTTGCAACAGGCAGGTGTACATTCCTTCCAACCCGGCGTACAACTCTCTGAACTTGTCCCAAGCCGTACAAATTGTGTGTTACGCCCTGCGCGTGGCCAGCGAGGCCGCACATGCTGTTCCATTGGCAGTACCCAACCCGGAGAAACGCGATGTGCATGCGCCAAGGCTGGCTTCGGTGAAGGCGGTTGATGATCTTCAGGCCCATTGGCTGGAGGCCATGGAGGCTGTTGATTTTTTAAACCCCAGCAAGCCCAAAAAGCTGGTCCAGCGCTTGGCCAGGCTGTTGGGCAAGGCGCAGCTTGAGCAAGAAGAAGTCGATATGCTTCGAGGGTTTTTTAGCGATGTAATACGTGTTGCACAAGGGCGCCTTTACCCACACGAGCAGAATAAGCGCAAAGCGGATTAAACAGCCCGGGTGGGCTGATACACTGCGCTCTACCTACATTGATGAACACAAGGACAGTACACCCCATGTGGATACGCCTTCGGGAAGACATTGACACGATCTTGAAAAAAGACCCTGCGGCCAAAAACCGTCTGGAGGTGTTTTTGTGTTACCCCGGTTTACATGCCTTGATTTGGCATCGCTTGGCCAATCGGTCCTGGCGTGCAGGCTTGACCACCTTGGCGCGTTTTTTGTCACATTTGGGGCGTTTTTTTACAGGCATTGAAATTCATCCAGG
>NZ_CAXQZX010000034.1:0-11992 GCF_964228395.1 Limnobacter sp. | reverse complement strand
GACGTGTGCTCTTCCGATCTGCAATCGCAGCCTACCATGCCGAAAAAAATGGCACGGTGGTGAATCGTGCCGGCGTGGGGGTCTCCACGGTATCCAGCGCACCGTCCAAAAATGTTTACACCTCACGCACGCCTTTGTACTTGCAAATTGGCGCTTTTAGTTCAAAACCCAATGCTGAGGCTTTGGTGGGTCAGGTGGCTGCCAACAATGCCACCTTGGGCAAAGGCGCACAAATTCTTTCAGAGGCTGGCGTGCACCGGGTGCTTATCGGTCCATTCTCATCCATCGACCAGGCCAATGAGGCTGCCATCGAACTCACTGCTTTTGTGCAGGTTCAGCCCATCATCAAGCAAGACTTGATTCTGCCCTGAACGTCCCCACCTCCTACATTCCGGGTGGTTTGCGCCACCCGTCCACATTCACAAAGGAAAGGCATGGAGCAATATCACGGAACCACCATCCTGTCTGTGCGCCGGGGCAAGCATGTTGCGCTTGGCGGCGACGGGCAAGTTACCTTGGGGCATATTGTGGTCAAAGGTTCTGCGCGCAAGGTGCGCCGTCTGCATCACGACAAAATTCTTGCCGGTTTTGCAGGGGGCACAGCCGACGCCTTTACCTTGTTTGAGCATTTTGAGGCTCAGCTTGAAAAGCACTCTGGTCATCTGTTGCGTGCCGCGGTCGAACTGGCCAAGGAATGGCGCACCGACCGCATGTTGCGCAGGCTGGAAGCCATGCTCGCGGTGGCTGACGAAAATCACTCTCTGATCATCACAGGCAATGGCGATGTATTGGAGCCAGAGCAAGGTCTGGTGGCCATTGGCAGTGGCGGAGCCTATGCACACTCGGCGGCCAAAGCCCTTTTAGAAAACACCGATCTGCCGCCGCCAGACATCGTGAAAAAATCCCTCACCATCGCCGGTGAACTGTGCATTTACACCAATCAACATCACACCATTGAAGTGTTGGGCAGCCCATCATGACGCAACTTACTCCCGCCAAAATCGTTGAAGAGCTCGATAAGAACATCGTGGGTCAAGCCGCTGCCAAGCGTGCCGTAGCGGTGGCCCTGCGCAACCGCTGGCGCCGCATGCAGGTGGCCGCCCCTTTGCGCCACGAGATCACGCCCAAAAATATCCTCATGATTGGCCCCACCGGCGTGGGTAAAACCGAAATCGCTCGCCGTTTGGCCAAACTTGCCAATGCACCGTTCATCAAAATCGAAGCCACCAAGTTCACCGAGGTGGGCTACGTGGGCCGGGATGTGGACACCATCATCCGCGATCTGGTCGAAATTGCCATCAAGCAAGTGCGTGACGAACTGCAACGCGGCGTGATGGAGCAGGCCAGAACCGCGGCGTTTGACCGAGTGCTGGATGCGCTCCTGCCACCCGCCCGCGATTTCGGATTCACGGAGCAAAACGCCAACACCGAAGAAAACCGTACCCGCATTCGATTCCGCGAAAAACTTTTTGCGGGCGAACTCGACGACAAAGAAATTGACATCGAAGTGGCCGTGGCTGCGCCCAATCTCGATGTGGTCGGCCCCCCGGGGATGGAAGAGCTCACCGGTCAATTGCAGTCCATGTTTGCCAACTTATCGGGTGGCAAGAAAAAAAACCGCAAAATGAAGGTGGCCGAGGCGCTGAAGGTGATTCAGGAAGAAGAGGCCGCCAAGCGCGTGAACGAAGAAGAAGTTCGCGCTAAGGCCATTGCACGCGTGGAGCAAGACGGCATCGTCTTCCTTGATGAGATCGACAAAATTGCCACCAAGGCCGACGGGCGCGGCACCGATGTGTCTCGCCAGGGTGTGCAGCGCGACCTGCTTCCTTTGGTTGAAGGCACCACCGTGAACACCAAGTACGGCATGATCAAAACCGACCACATTCTGTTCGTGGCCAGTGGGGCATTTCACTTGTCGCGCCCCTCTGATCTCATTCCTGAACTGCAGGGTCGTTTCCCGATTCGTGTAGAGCTGGAGTCACTCACGGTGGATGATTTCAAGCGAATCCTCACCAGCACCGACGCATGCCTCACTCAGCAATACAAAGCCTTGCTGGCCACCGATGGCGTGTCTCTAGAATTTACAGACGAGGGCGTGCGCCGTTTGGCAGAGGTCGCTTTCTCAGTCAACGAAAAAACCGAGAACATCGGTGCACGGCGTTTGTACACCGTCATGGAGCGTCTGCTCGAAGAGGTAGCCTTTCAAGCCGATGGCTCTGCCAACACCATCCAGATCACTGCTGAGTTCGTCGATGCGCGTTTGGGAGAGGCAGCCAAATCCGAGGACCTGGCCCAATTCATTCTCTAAGTCTGGCCGATCGGCACTTCGGTGGCGGTCGGCCCTGCAGAATCCCTTTAAAATGATCGACAGAGTTTGTTTAACATCAGGATTCTGCGCAGGTTGCCCATGAGCCAAGTCGATATTCTTTCACCCGCAGTCAAAGCCAAGGTGCTTTCCGAAGCTTTGCCCTACATTCGCCGCTTTCATGGCAAAACCGTGGTGGTGAAATACGGCGGCAACGCCATGACCGATGTCACTCTGCAAAAAAGTTTTGCACACGACGTGGTCTTGCTCAAGCTGGTGGGCATCAACCCCATTGTTGTGCATGGGGGTGGGCCACAAATCGACGAGGCCTTGCGGCGCATCGGCAAGCAAGGCACTTTTATTCAAGGCATGCGCGTCACAGACGAAGAAACCATGGAAGTGGTGGAGTGGGTGCTTGGCGGTCAAGTGCAGCAAGACATCGTCATGATGATCAATGAACACGGCGGCAAGGCCGTTGGGCTCACAGGCAAAGATGGTGCGCTCATTCAGGCCCGCAAAATGATGCTGGCCGACAAAGACCAGCCCGGCCAGTTTCACGACATCGGATTTGTGGGCGAAATCGCATCCATCGACCCGGCCATCGTCAAGGCCCTTCAAGACGACGCCTTTATTCCCGTAATTTCACCCATCGGGTACGGGGACGATGGCATGGCCTACAACATCAACGCTGACCTGGTCGCAGGCAAAATCGCTGAAGTGCTCAAGGCTGAGAAGCTCATCATGATGACCAACACGCCCGGTGTGCTCGACAAAGAGGGCAAGTTGCTCACGGGTCTCACCGCCAAGCGCATCGATGAACTGTTCGAAGACGGCACCATCTCCGGTGGCATGCTGCCCAAGCTGTCCTCGGCCATCGAAGCGGCAAAAAGCGGCGTAAACTCGGTCCACGTGGTTGACGGGCGAGTGCCTCACTGTCTATTGCTCGAAATTTTGACCGATCAAGGTGTGGGCACCATGATTCGCAGCCACTGATCCATCGCGGAGGTCATCCGCAATCACGCAGGGGGAAACATGTCCAACAAACGCATACCCAACCTGTCGGTAACCGACGGGTTTGATTTCGTGAAAAAAATCTGGGGGAGCCTGCCCATCCCCAGTGTCATGAACCCCACCACTGACCTCGACGAGCTCGACAAACGGATCTCCGATCTCAAGGCTGTGGAGCAATGGCTCAATGTCAACCTCAGCATGCTTCGCGCCACCATTCAGGGGCTGGAAGTCCAGCGCGGTACCATCGCCACCATCAAGTCGTTTGGTTCAAATTTAGGCTTGGGTGGCGAGCGCGCAGGCAGCGATGTGAACCAAGCCGTCAACGAAGAAATCATTCGCAATGCAGTGCAGTCTGCCGTAGCGCCACCCCCGGTCCCCCGCATGTCGCCTCTGGCGCCCAAGGCCCCTGAGCCTGAACCAGATCCAATGCCCAAGGCCAATACTGGCAGCGATGAGCCAAACGTCCCGTCCACCGAGTCGTCCAAAGCCATCATTTCCAATGCCACCGCATGGTGGGGGTTGTTGCAAGACCAGTTCAACAAAGTCGCAGCGGCGGCCATGTCTGGCTCCGGTCTGGGCGAAGAGCCGGGCGAGCCCCCCGAATCGGGCAGAGCCAAAAAGGCAGCGCCAAGCACCACCCCCAAACGCAAACCCAGTGCGAGCAAGCCCAAGGCCTCTTCCCGCAGTAAATCAACCACGCGTTCAAGCAAAAGCAGCAAAACATGATGTTCAGATTTGGCCACGCCACCCACCCCAATTGGAGAGAAGCACTCGAACTGGTGTTGGTGCAACTGGAAGGGCAAATGCAACTGGAGCAGTTCGCGGCTGACCCCGCGCGCCCTCAAAAACTTGGCTTGTTGTACGCCACGGAGGCTTTTGCCGATCACATGGACTCCATCCTCGCCGGCTTGCGCCAACGTACCCGTGTTCAAGACTGGGTGGGAGGCATTGCGCAGGGGGTGTGCAGCAGCGGGGTGGAATACTACCAAGAGCCCGCCCTGGCGGTCATGTTGCTCGAGTTTCCAACTGACTCGGCCAAGGTCTTTTCGGGCAAAGTACCCCTGCCCAAGCCAGGCACGCTCAATAAGGCGGGTCGCAACGCCATGTCCTCCGCCCTTATCCATGTTGATCCGCTCACCGAAGACATCGACGATCTGCTCGAGGACCTTGCGTTGAAGGTGAGCACCAATCAGGTGTTTGGTGGCTTGGTGTGTGCCGGGGCTGCAAAAACCCACATTGCACTCGAACCGCTCTCCGGCGGTGTGTCCGGGGTTGTGTTCGCAGAGGGGCTGCCCATGGAGGTGCGCATGACCCAAGGCGTTCAAATGGTGGGCACCGAGCACGAAATCACCGCACTGCGAGGCAACTTTGTGGAAGAGCTCGATGGCCTGCCCGCTCTGGATGTGTTGCTGGCTGACCTTGGCCTGGCAGGTGAGCAGGAGGAAGAACGCGCCATCGATTACGCAGCCGAAGTGCTGGCCAAACGTTTTTCGCATGGGCTGTTCGTGGGCCTGGTCGACCAGGCTTTGGCTGAGTCCATCGCGCTTCGGGGGCTTTCGGGTGGGCGCACAGATGCCTATCAACTCAAAGTGCGTCCTGTGGTGGGCATGGACCCGAATAAAAAATCGCTGGCTGTGGCGGAAGACTTCAACGTGGGCGACAGGTTGACTTTCTGCACTCGGGACGAAAACTCTGCTCGGGTCGACCTCACCCGCATGTGCGCGGAGTTGCGTGAAGATCTCGACGCACCCGCCCCCAAACTCAACGAATTGCAGGCCGCTGGCTTTTCTGGAATTCTTTCTCAACGCAAACCCCGCGGCGCAGTGTACATTGCATGCAATGGTCGAGGCGCTGCGCTGTTTGGCCTTCAAGGGGTGGAGCAACAAATCGTACGCGAGCAGTTGGGCGATATCCCTCTCATTGGCTTTTCCGCCAACGGGGAAATTTTTAAAGGCTCGCTCTATGGCTACACTGGCGTGTTGGCCTTATTTTTTTAATTTTTGATGAATATTCTAATTCTTGCTGCGGGCAAAGGCACCCGCATGAAATCGGGCAAGCCCAAAGTGCTTCACCCTGTGGGCGGTTTGCCCATGGTGCAGCGGGTGGTCAACACCGCAAACACCTTGCAGGCCGCGCACTTGGTGCTGGTGATCGGCCACGGTGCCGAGGCTCTTAAACATCAGTTTCAAAGCCAAGCGGTTCATTTTGCCCTTCAGGCCGAACAGCTTGGCACTGGGCACGCCGTGCAGTGCGCCTTTCAAGCCATGGGCGATCACCCTGTGACCTTGGTGTTGTATGGTGATGTGCCCCTCATTCAGGCGCAATCGCTTCAACCCCTTGTTGACGCGGCATCAATCGGGCAGCTTGGTCTCATGACCCTGCACATGGGCAACCCCACTGGCTACGGTCGAATTCTTCGAGATCCAACTGGTCAAGTGTTGGGTATTGTTGAAGAAAAAGACGCCACGCCCCAGCAGCGGGCCATCAACGAGGTCAACACTGGTATTTTGGCCTGCCCCACCCATAGGCTTCGCCAGTGGATTGCTCGGCTCAAAAACAACAATGCTCAAGGCGAGTATTACCTCACCGACATCGTGGCCATGGCCCATGCCGATGACGTGCCCATTCAGGCCGTGCAGCCTCAGTATGCTTGGGAGGTCACCGGGGTCAATTCCCGTGCGCAACAAGCCGAGCTAGAGCGCACCTGGCAGTTGCACCAAGCCGATTTGCTGATGGCTCAAGGCGTGCAACTGGCCGACCCGGCGCGCCTGGATGTGCGCGGTCAACTTGAATGCGCTCCCGATGTGTCCATCGACGTGGGCTGCATATTTGAAGGTCATGTACAGCTGGGCGAAGGAGTATCCGTGGGGCCCTACTGCGTGCTCAGCAATGTCAGTGTGGCTGCAGGCACTCGCATCGAGGCTTACAGCCACCTCAGCGATGCACAGGTGGGGGCCAATGCAGTCATTGGACCGTACGCTCGACTGCGCCCTGGCGCCAAGTTGGGTGACGAGGTTCACATCGGCAATTTTGTAGAGGTGAAAAACGCCACCATCGCCAATCAATCCAAAGCCAATCACCTGGCCTACATCGGCGACGCCACCATTGGTCAGCGGGTCAATGTGGGCGCAGGCACGATCACGTGCAATTACGATGGCGCCAACAAGCACCGAACCATCATCGAAGACGATGTATTCATCGGTTCAGACACCCAATTGGTCGCACCGGTCACCGTCAAGCGCGGCGCAACCCTCGGCGCGGGGACCACGCTCACCAAAGATGCACCCGAGGCAGCACTCACCGTGTCCAGGGCCAAGCAGGTCACCAGTGAGGGCTGGAAACGCCCGGTAAAAACACCCAAGAAATAAAGGATTCCTTTCATCATGTGCGGCATCGTCGGCGTACTTTCCAAAACCAATTGCGTGCCTGTGCTCATCGACGGGCTTAAAAAACTTGAATACCGCGGTTACGACTCCGCTGGCCTGGCCATCCAGTCCGACAGCGACCATCAACTCGCCCGTGCGCGCAGCGTAGGTCGTGTGGCCGAGCTGGAAAACACCGCCAAAGGCATGGCGGCCCGCTTGGGCATTGCCCACACCCGCTGGGCCACCCATGGCGTGCCCAGCGAACGCAACGCCCACCCGCACATCAGCGAGGGGGCCGGTATTTCTGTCACCGTGGTTCACAACGGCATCATCGAAAACCACGAAGACATTCGACGCAAGCTGATGGTCGATGGCTATGTTTTCCAGTCCGACACCGACACCGAGGTCATTGCTCACCTCACCCACAAACACCTCAAGCAGGGGATGCCCCTGCTCGCCGCTGTACAAGCCACAGTCAAGCTGCTTCAAGGTGCCTTTGCCATCGCGGTCATCACCAACCGTGCGCCGGGCACCCTGGTGGCCTCCAAGCAGGGCGCACCGCTGCTGGTGGGGCACGGTCAAGGCGAATACTTTTTGGCTTCCGACGCCTCCGCGCTGGTGGCTTACACCAAGCAAATCACCTACCTTGAAGAAGGCGACGTGGTTGAAATCCGTGAGCAAGGGGTGTCGTTTTACGGCGCACAGGGTGAGCCTGCGCAGCGCGCCATCATCGAAAGCCAGTTGTCAGCCGATGCTGTTGAATTGGGCCCCTACGCCCACTACATGCAAAAAGAAATTTACGAGCAGCCGGGCGCCATCGCCGCCACGCTGGAAATGGTCAGCAACGCCTCTGCGGTCAAGCCCGAATTGTTTGGCGCGCAGGCCGCTGATGTGCTGCCCACGGTGCAGCACGTGCTGATTCTGGCCTGTGGCACCAGTTACCATGCCGGTGCCGTCGCACGTTATTGGCTAGAATCGATTGCGGGCATGCCCACCACGGTAGAGATCGCCAGCGAATATCGCTACCGCACCAGCGTGCCCCTGCCCAATACGCTGGTCATCACCATTTCTCAATCTGGAGAAACTGCCGACACCCTGGCCGCTTTGGAGCATGCCAAATCGCTGGGCATGGTCAATGCCTTGTCCATTTGCAATGTGCCGGAATCTGCACTCATTCGCGCCAGCAACCTGAAGTTTCTCACCCGTGCGGGCCCAGAAATTGGCGTGGCCTCCACCAAAGCTTTCACCACCCAACTGGCAGCACTGTTCACCTTGGCCTTGGTGTTGGCAAAACTCCGTAAGCAACTCAGCGGCACTGAAGAAAAAGCCTTGCTCGCCCAATTGCGTCACTTGCCCTCCGCCTTGCAGAACGTGCTTGCCCTGGAACCCGAAATCAAAGCTTGGGCAAGCCACTTCGCCAACAAACGGCATGCGCTTTTTTTGGGGCGCGGCGTGCATTACCCCATCGCCATGGAAGGTGCGCTCAAGCTCAAAGAAATCAGCTACATCCACGCAGAAGCGTACGCGGCTGGAGAGTTAAAACACGGCCCTCTGGCCTTGGTGGATGCCGAAATGCCCGTGGTGGCGGTGGCCCCCAAAGACACCCTCATTGAAAAACTCAAGTCCAATTTGCAGGAGGTGAGGGCGCGTGGTGGCGAGTTGTATATCTTCGCAGATCGCGACACTCGCATCGAGGCCAGCGAGGGTGTGCATGTGCTGAATCTGCTCGACCACGCTGGTCACCTGTCGCCCATTTTGCATGTGTTGCCTCTGCAATTGCTCAGCTACCACGTGGCCTTGGTCAAAGGCACCGACGTCGATAAGCCCCGCAACCTGGCCAAGTCGGTCACTGTTGAGTAACGCTTCTCTCCTCAGCCTTGAACTTCTTCAGGGCTGCGTCTGACCCCTGCAGGCGCCCAATGCCCTCGGCCACCCGGTGGAACAAGCCGGGGGCCAGCACCAAAGGTGCGATGTGCCTGGGTGCAATAATCTTTCGCTGGCGCTTCACGATGCCACGGTACATCGCTTCAATAACCTCTTCAGGTTCAATGGCCGCAAACGCGCCTTTGTGTCCTCCCCACAGTACTCCGGCGTTTACCTCCTGAATCATTGCAGTGTTTGTGAATGTGGGGTGCACACAGCCCACCGCCACACCGTCTGCTGCCAACTCCTGTCGGGCCACATCGGCCAGGGCTTCAACCGCCGCTTTGGAGGCGGCGTAATGGCCCATCAAGGGCGTATGAATAGCTGCCGCCAACGAGGACACCACCTGCAGATAACCCTTGCTCTGACGCAGGTGGGGAATACCGGCTCGAATGGTGTTGAACACCCCATGCACATTCACACGCATCACCGCCTCAAAATCGGTCGTTGGCATGTGTTCCAGGGTGCCCATTTTTAAAATGCCGGCGTTGGCCACCACGGCGTCCAAGCGCCCAAAGCGCTCTACACAGGCGTCCATCGCCAGCACCAAGGCATTTAGTTCGGTGACATCCGCTTGGCAGCCTGCTGCCTGTGGGCCCAAGGCCTCCACGCGCTCAAAAACTGCCTCCGCATGAAGGTCCACCACAAAGGCTTGACCGCCGCCATCAATCACCCGCCTGGCCAAGCCAGCGCCCAGGCCGCGGGCCCCTCCTGTGATAAACACCACTTTTTTGCGCATGCCCATGCTTTGTCGTCTCCCGTTTTTTAAAAATTGAGCGAATCGCCAAAATGCAGTGTAGAAGACCGCACAGCTTATGGCCTTCGCTACAATCAAAATAAATTGATATTTCCGGACATATGAATTCTTTCGCCCCGGCCCGCCGAAGCATTGCCAGCGCCAAAATTCTCTGTGATCTGGGGCAAGAACTGGGCAGCAATCGCCAGGCCTTGCTCATGGGGTCCGGCATTTTGCCCGCCCAGCTCGACGACCCCCATGTAGAAATATCGCCCGATCAAGAGCTTCAGATCATCCACAACCTGGTTCGTTTGCATCCCCACGTGCCAGGGCTGGGCTTGCAGGCGGGTGCCCGGTATCATCTGAACACCTATGGCATCTGGGGCTATGCACTCATCACAAGCCCCAATTTTCAGCAAGCCATCGAGCTAGGCTTGCGGTATCTCGATCTAACCTTCGCCTTCGCGCGTGTCTCCATGAGCAGGCAGGCTGGTGTGGTGTTCATCGAGTTGGCGGTTGATCACCTGCCGCCGTCGGTGCGCGGTTTCATCGTCGAACGGGATGCTTCCGCCATTCAGGTTCTTCAGCAGGCCTTGTTTGGAAAAACCATTCCCTTGATCGGCATGGAGTTTTCCGTTCCCCCCAGTGCACCGGTGTCGGAATATCGAGAGGTATTCGGCTGCGAGCCTCGCTTTGGGCAACCCGTCAGCCGAGCCAGCTTCTCGGACACTTGGCTGGCTTTGCGTCTGCCCTCTGCTGATCCAGACAGCGCGAAAGCCTGCGAGGCACAACTGGAGGAGCTTCTCTCACGCCGACAAAAACTGGGCGGCGTATCCGCTTGGTTGCGCAACAAACTGATCGCCGACCTGGCCAATGCGCCCAATCTCGAGCAAATCGCGAGTGACAACTTCATGACCGAGCGCACTTTGCGACGCAGACTGACCGAGGAGGGCACCAGCTACCGGGACATTCTTAGCGAGGTGCGGCAGGCCATGGCGGAAGAACTGTTGTGCAGGGCCCATCTGTCGGTCGCGGAGGTGTCATCCCGCCTGGGCTATGCTTCTTCCTCCGCGTTCATTCATGCTTTCCAAAAATGGCACAACTGCTCACCGCGCCAATTTCTTGATGCTCGATCTGAGCAAATACAGCGCGAATAGGCCTGGCAAAGCAGCCACAGTTGAAAAGATAAAGAAGTTTGCCCAACCCTGCGCCTCGACCAGATAGCCTGCGGGTGCGGCCAAATACACTCGGCCCACCGCAGCCAGCGAAGACAGCAACGCATATTGCGTGGCCGAAAACTCTTTAGTGCACAGGCTGGTGAGCAGCGCGACAAATGCAGCAGTGCCCATGCCGCCGCACAGGTTCTCAATGAAAACCGCTGCACCCATCGCCCAGATGGACGGCTCAATCACCGCCAGGACCCAGAACGACAAGTTCGACACCGCCTGCAAGGCACCAAAGGCCATCAAGGCACTGTAAAGGCCAATTCGTGTCATCAGCCACCCACCCAGAAAGGCGCCCATCAACGTGGCCACCAGGCTCACGGTTTTGTTAACAGCGCCCACCTCTGTCAAGGTGAAGCCGAGTCCCTTCAGCAAAAAGGCGGTGGTCAAAGAGCCGGCAAAAGCGTCGCCCACCTTGTAGAGCACAATCAGCAGAAGCACCCACAAGGCGGCCTCCTTGCTCATGAAATTAGCGGCCGAATCGCGAACAATTTTCCATAAATCTCGGTTTTGGGCCCGACGTGCTGCGTCGGCAGGCGTGTCGGCCGTGGGGCTGATTGCGGTGACCATGGCACAGGCGACCAGCAGGCCAGCCATGAGCAGGTAGGTGCCGCGCCAACCCAGCCACTCCCCGGCCAAAATTAAGGCCAGTCCGCCAGACACCAACATCGCCGTGCGGTAGCCGGTCACGTAGTAGGCCGCACCAAGGCCACGCTCCTGGGCGGGAAGCAAATCGGTTCGGTAGGCGTCAACAGCCATGTCTTGTGTGGCCGAACAAAACGCGATGGCCACTGCCACCGCGGCCACTGTCCAGGCCGAGTGGGCATCCACAAAGGCCATGCCGGCCACCAGCGCCGCGCAAGCCATCTGCATCAGCACAATCCAGCCCCGGCGTTGGTCAAATAGCTTGGGGTTGAGGTAGTCCAGCAGGGGCGACCACAAAAATTTATAGGTGTAGGGAAACCCGACCACGGCATATAGCCCGATGGTCTTGATGTCCACGTTCTCCACCGCCAGCCACGCCTGAAGCGTGCTGCCGGTTAGGGCGAGGGGGAGTCCACTTGAAAAACCAAGAACAAGAATACAAAACAGTCGAAAAGGGGGCATGGGGTGTTGACGTTAATAAAAAAAGCGGACATAATCCGGGGTTCTCTTTTGGAGAGATGCCCGAGTGGCTAAAGGGGGCAGACTGTAAATCTGTTGGCTTACGCCTACGTTGGTTCGAATCCAACTCTCTCCACCAAGAATTCAAGCAGTTTAACCGAGTGCGCCCTTGAAAAGGGGCGTGCAAGGTGTGCGGGTGTAGCTCAATGGTAGAGCTGAAGCCTTCCAAGCTTAAGACGAGGGTTCGATTCCCTTCACCCGCTCCAGGCTTTAATAGAAAGTTGCTCATGTGGCTCAGTGGTAGAGCACTCCCTTGGTAAGGGAG
>NZ_CAXQZX010000033.1:0-9240 GCF_964228395.1 Limnobacter sp. | reverse complement strand
CAAGCCGCGCATTCGCATTGATGCTCAAATGCATGGTGGCGGTCACGAGCGTGGCATGCGCTCTGGCACCTTGGCCACCCATCAAATTGTGGGCATGGGTGAGGCGTTCCGTTTGGCCAAGCTGGAAATGGACTCCGAGCTTCCAAAAATCAAAGCCCTGCGCGACCGCCTGCTCAATGGCTTGCGCGGCATCGAAGAAATTTATGTGAACGGCGACCTTGAGCAACGCGTGCCACACAACCTGAATGTGAGCTTCAACTTCGTGGAAGGCGAGTCGCTCATCATGGCGGTCAAAGACATTGCGGTGTCCTCTGGCTCGGCCTGCACATCGGCTTCCCTGGAGCCCTCTTATGTGCTGCGCGCGCTGGGCCGCAGCGACGAACTGGCACACAGCTCCATTCGTTTTTCGGTGGGTCGTTTCACCACCGAGGCCGACATTGACTTTACTGTAGAACTGATGAAAACCAAGGTGGCGAAGTTGCGTGAACTGTCGCCCCTGTGGGAAATGCATCAAGAAGGCATCGACCTAAGCACCGTGCAGTGGGCCGAGCACTGATTGGGCATTTAACTGGATTGAGGATTAAGGAGAAGTACCATGGCATACAGCGACAAAGTATTGGATCACTACGAAAACCCCCGCAACGTGGGCTCTTTTGACAAGGGCGACAACGAAGTGGGCACCGGCATGGTGGGCGCCCCCGCCTGTGGCGACGTCATGAAGCTGCAAATCAAGGTGGGCGAAAACGGTGTGATCACCGACGCAAAATTCAAAACCTACGGTTGTGGCTCGGCCATTGCCTCATCTTCGCTGGTCACCGAGTGGGTAAAAGGCAAAACCCTGGACCAAGCGCTGGAAATCAAAAACACGGCGATTGCCGAAGAGTTGGCCCTGCCCCCGGTGAAAATTCACTGCTCCATTTTGGCCGAAGATGCCATCAAGGCAGCCGTTGAAGATTACAAAAAGAAGCACACCGCCTAAAGTGCGCTCAAGCTGTTGAATTGAAGGAACACACACCATGGCGATTACATTGACTGAACGTGCCGCCGACCACATCAGCAAATTTTTGGCAAAGCGCGGCAAAGGCATCGGCCTGCGTTTGGGCGTTCGCACCACAGGCTGCTCGGGCATGGCCTACAAACTTGAGTTTGTAGACAGCGCTGCCGATGAAGACACGGTGTTTGAATCCCATGGCGTGAAGCTTTTTGTCGACCCCAAAAGCATGCCTTACCTGGAAGGCATCGAGCTGGACTTCGCTCGCGAGGGTTTGAACGAAGGCTTTAAATTTAACAATCCCAACGAGAAAGCGCGCTGCGGATGTGGTGAAAGCTTCACGGTGTGAAGCCGTGGCACAACTCAGCGACAACGACTTCGATATTTTTGGCCTGCCCTGCCAGTTTGAGCTGGACGGGGCTGCATTGTCTGCCGCGTATCTGAAGCTGCAAAACCAAACCCACCCCGACCGCTTCGCCAATGGCAGTGCGCAAGAAAAACGCCTGGCCGTGCAATGGGCAACCCGCATCAACGAGGGCTACAAACGGCTTCAAAACCCGGTAGAGCGGGCCATTTATTGGTGCGAACTGCAAGGCGAAAACCCCAGGGGTCAACAGAGCAACTTGCCGCAAGCATTGCTGATGCAGCAAATGGAGTGGCGCGAGCAGCTTGAAGAGCTTGGCGACCAAGCCGACCTTGAAGACCTGATCGACGAAGTGCTGGCCGAGAAAAAACGCTGCTTAAGTGCTATCGCCACATGCATTGACCAGCAGCAGGACGCCAAAGCGGCCACGCAAACCGCCCAAGCGCTGCTGTTTATTGACAAGTTTTTGATCGAGTTGAATAAAAAACTCGAACAGATGGAGGACGCCAGCTAATGGCTTTGTTGCAAATTGCCGAACCCGGCATGTCCACCGCCCCCCACGAGCATCGGCTTGCGGTGGGCATCGATTTGGGCACCACACACTCGCTGGTGGCCAGCGTTCGCTCTGGCAGCGCCGAATGCCTGCCCGATGAAGCTGGGCGAGTCATTTTGCCCAGCGTGGTGCGCTACGGCGAGCAGGGTGTGCGCAACATGGGTGAAGACGCATTGGCCTGCGCTGACACCGACCCCTTCAACACCATATTCTCGGTTAAACGGCTGATGGGCCGCGGCTTTGCCGATGTCGACAGCTTGAAACTACCCTACCGCCTCACCGACAGCGGTGGCATGGTGAACATTCAAACCGACCATGGCACCAAAAGCCCGGTCGAGGTGTCTGCCGACATTCTTCGCGCGTTGCGTAAACGCGCCGAAGCCACCTTGGGCGGTGAATTGGTGGGCGCGGTTATCACAGTGCCCGCTTATTTTGACGACGCACAACGTCAAGCAACCAAAGACGCGGCTCAGCTGGCTGGGTTGAATGTGCTACGCCTCATCAACGAACCCACGGCTGCGGCTGTGGCCTATGGGCTGGACCAAAAAGCCCAAGGCCAATTTGTGGTGTTCGACTTGGGCGGCGGCACATTTGATGTGTCTATTCTTCGGCTGCAAGGCGGCGTGTTTGAAGTGCTGGCCACTGGCGGAGACTCCGCTTTGGGCGGCGACGACTTCGACCGTGCCATGGCCGACCACTTTATTGAGTCGCATGGTTTAAACGAGCTTAGCCCCCAGCAACGTGGCCGCTTGGTGATGGCTTGCAGGCGCGTGAAAGAGCAAATTTCCAGCGCACACACGGCTTTTCTAAGTGTGGACTTTAAAAGCGGCGAAACCATTGCCGAAACAGTCACGGCAGAGCAATTTGCTGCCATCGTGGAACCCCTAGTCAAGCGCACCATTCAGGCCACTCGCAAAACCCTGCGAGATGCGGGTTTGGTCAAGGACGACATCGACGGCGTGGTGTTGGTGGGTGGCTCCACGCGCATGCCCGTGATTCGCCAGGCTGTGAAAGATTTTTTTGGTCAAGACCCCCTGGTGAACCTCAACCCCGATGAAGTGGTGGCCATTGGTGCTGCAATCCAGGCTGATACGCTGGCGGGCAACCGCAGCGACGACGACCTGCTGCTTCTGGATGTGATTCCCTTAAGCCTGGGGCTGGAGACCATGGGCGGCCTCACCGAGCGGGTGATCAACCGCAACAGCACCATCCCAGTGGCGCGGGCGCAAGAATTCACCACCTTTAAAGATGGACAAACCGCCATGGCCATCCACGTGGTGCAAGGCGAGCGCGAATTGGTGAGCGAAAACCGCTCCCTGGCGCGTTTTGAGCTGCGCGGCATTCCCCCCATGGTGGCTGGGGCTGCGCGCATTCGAGTCACATTCCAGGTGGATGCCGATGGCCTGCTCAATGTGACCGCCATGGAAACCGGCTCCGGCGTGAGCGCCAACATCACGGTAAAACCATCGTATGGCCTGGGTGACGATCAAATCGCCGACATGCTGAAAAACAGCTTTGAACATGCGCAATCGGACATGCATGCTCGCCAATTGCGGGAGCAACAGGTGGAAGCACTGCGCTTGGTGGAATCCGTTGAAGCCGCCATGTCCAAAGATGGCGACCTGCTCAGCACTGATGAACAGAAGGCGATCACCGCTGAAATACAAACCCTGCGCCAATTGGCGGCTGGCGAGGATCTGCGGGCCATAGAAGCTGGCATAGAAAAACTTGGCCACCTCACCGAAGACTTTGCCGCCCGCCGCATGGATGCCGGCATTCGCAAAGCGCTGACCGGCAAAACCATTGACACTGTGAGCAGCACGCTGACCGGCGGCAAATAAAACACACAAACATAGCGAGATTTACACCATGCCAATCATCAAAATTTTGCCGCACGAGACCTTGTGCCCGGAAGGCAAAACCTTCGAAGTGCCCACCGGGGCCCAACTGTGCGAATCCATTTTGAAGCACGATATTTCGCTGGAACACGCTTGTGAGATGAGCTGCGCCTGCACCACCTGCCACGTGATTGTGCGCGAAGGATTCAACAGCTTGAATGAAAGCAGTGACGACGAAGACGATTTGCTGGACATGGCTTGGGGCCTCACGCCGCAGAGCCGCTTGTCTTGTCAGGTGAAAGTGGCCGACAAAGACCTGGTGGTGGAGTTGCCCAAATACACCATCAACCACGCCCGCGAAAATCACTAACAAACCCACAAGCAGGAGCCACAACATCATGAAATGGACCGACACGCTGGACATCGCTATTGAGCTGTGCGAAGCCCACCCCGATGTGGACCCGCAGTACATCCGCTTCACCGACCTGCACAAATGGGTGTGCGCCCTGCCCGGCTTTGATGACGACCCCAACAAGTCGAATGAAAAAATTCTGGAAGCCATCCAGATGGCCTGGATCGATGAGCAGGATTAATTTTTAAGCAAAGCCCAGCGTTCGTGGTCGCGCCAGCGACCACGCAATTTAATAAACCCGCGGGCCAACCCTTCTTTATGAAAGCCACAGGCCTTTACCAATGCGATAGATGCCTTGTTGTGGGGCTGAATATTGGCTTCCAGCCTGTGCAGGCGCAAAGTTTTAAAGGCAAACGCAATTGCCTTGCGCAAGCCTTGGCTGATCAACCCCTGCCCCTCATAACCAGCAAACGCAAAATAACCCAACACGGCGCTGCAATAGGCGCCATACGCAATTTGTGTAAGGTTCACCGAGCCCACGATTGCCCCGGTTTTTTGTAGGCAAATCACAAAACAATAGGCATGCGGGGGCTGGAAACGCTCCAAATAGCGCTTGAAAGCGGGGGCGTCTTGGGGCACCGTGATCCACGGTTGATGCAAATTGCGGCTGGCCCGAACCGCCTTTAAAAACTCGGCCTGGTCATCAAGCTGCAAGGCTCGAATGATCACCCTGGGCATTAAGGCACCAGGGCGGTTTGAAGCCATTGCTCATGCGCCCATTCAAGCAACATGCGCTCATGCCCTTCGCGCTTCAGAACCAGGCTATCCATGCGCTGCACGGTGAACCTAAGCACCACAAAATGTTTTCGGGCCTGGTCAAAATTCAGTTCAGCTGGCAGCTTGGGCTCGGTGGGCAAAGGCTGGCCTGGTGCGCTCAGGGTGGCGTAGTCTTTGCGGGCATGCTCTGGAATGGTGGCCCACAATGCTTCAATAGTGGCTTCGTTTTGCTCTTGCTCGGCTTTGGCCCACAAGCGCAATTGCCATTGGTGCCGCGCATCCCAAAACAACATGGCCACTTGGGGGTTGTGTTGAATGTGGGCCATTTTCTGGCTGCGTGCATCGGTGTATACAGTGATCTGCCGCTGTTCAATGTTCACCCCGCGCAACACCACCTGCCGCGCATCGGGCCCGTCAGGCCCGCCCGTGGCCAAGGTGAGCACACGCCAAGGGTGTTTTTTATCCACTTTGGCTCTCACCAAGGTTTGCCAAACATTCAATGCAAAATCCATACAACACCTGTTCAACAACAGCCACACCCGCATGGTGTGGCGCTCTATTACACACCACCTTTCACTCAAATCCAAGATATGCCCGCAAACCATGGCAAGCCAGTGCCAGGCAATTACAATAGGCGGCATTGAAATATAAAAAGCCGATGTGTCTGTGAGCGCAAACCCAGCAAGCACCAGCCTGCCTGAGATCAAGGAAGAGCCCTGGCAACAGGCCATCCTGAAGGGCACCAGCGCCTATTTCAGCGAAATGGCCAGCAATGGTCTGCTACGCCCGGCTTGGGCAGAATTCATCAGCAAATTGCCTGCAGGCGACCTGGCTGACCAACTGGACAGCAAACGTCAGGCGCTGGACAAACAAATTCGAGACAACGGCATCACCTACAATGTGTACGCCGACCAGCAACAGGGCGCAGCTCGCCCGTGGTCACTCGATTTACTGCCTTTCATGATTGAACCAGCCGACTGGGCGGTGTTGCAGGCCGGCGTGGCCCAACGTGCCAAGCTGCTGAACCTCATGATGGCCGATGCCTATGGCGAACAAAGGCTGCTGCAACATGGCTTGTTGCCTGCCGATTTGTTGTTTGGCCATGCGGGCTACCTACCCCACATGCATGGTGTGCAACCACCCAACGGGGTGTGGCTGCACATGATGGCCTTTGACATTGGCCGTGGCCCCGATGGGCGCTGGTGGGCCATTACCCATCGTATTCAGGCCCCGTCCGGCTTGGGCTACGCGCTAGAGAATCGCCTGAGCATTTCGCGCAGTTTTAACCGCGCGTTTCGTGAAATGCACATTCAGCACCTGGCCGGTTTTTATCGTGAATACATGGATGGCATACGGCGCATGTGCCCCAAAGGCGAAAACGCCCGCATTGCCCTGCTCACCCCTGGCCCCTACAACGAAACGTATTTCGAACACACCTATTTGGCCCGCTACCTGGGTATTACCCTGGTGGAGGGCAGCGACCTGGTGGTTCGCCAAAACCGTGTATTTTTAAAAACCGTCAATGGCCTGGAACCCATTGATGGGCTGATACGTCGCACCGACGACCAATGGCTCGACCCACTTGAGCTTCGTGAAGACTCACAGCTGGGGGTGCCCGGCCTGCTGCAGGCTGTGCGCAGCGGCGGCGTGGTGATCGCCAACATGCCCGGGGCGGGCTGGCTGGAAAGCCCAGCCATCCACGGCTTTATGCCCGGCTTGGGGCAACACTACCTTGAGCAGGAACTGATTTTGCCCAGCGTGCCCAGTTGGTGGTGTGGTGAGTCGCCCGCCTGGGCCCAAGCCAGCGAGCGGCTGAATAACCTGGTGATCAAGTCCACAGGGCCAAACCGCCAGGGCCGCACCATGGACAGCGTCATGGGCTCTGAACTTGACGACATCGAAAAGCGCCAATGGCTCAGCCGCATCAGCCAAACGCCTACGCAGTTCACCTTGCAAGAACTCATCCCGCTGTCGCGCGTGCCCATTTGGACGCGGGAAGGCAAAATCGAAGAGCGTGCCATGATGCTGCGCCTGTTTGCCGTGAGCGACGGCCAAGGCAATTACTCGGTGATGCCCGGCGGCCTTACCCGGGTGGCTGGCGACCAACACGGCATTGTGAGCATGCAAAAAGGCGGCACCAGCCTGGACACCTGGGTGCGCAGTGGCGAGCCTGTGGAGCGCAGCAGCAACCTGAAAGAAAAACTACAAGCCAAAGACTTGCAAGCCCTGAGGCGACCTGTGTCCAGTCGTGCCGCCGAGCATTTGTTTTGGTTGGGCCGTTACACCGAGCGAGCCAGTTTTTCGCTGCGCTTGCTTAAACACGCCCAAGGCCTGTTTAACGACGAAGAATATCTGGACCCCACCACCTTGGGCTTGCTGCACGAGCTGTGTGGCAAACAGGGATTGAGCAGCGAATTCGACCCGGCTGACCCCATTGGCCAAGATGCCCTTGAGCAGGAAATTTTGGACCGCATGTGGTACAGCAAGAAACCCAACGCACCGGCGGCACAGGGGCTGGCTGAGCAACTGAATGCGCTGGCGCGTGTGGCCTCACAGCTTCGGGACCGCTTAAGCAGCGACCATTGGCGATTGCTCAGCGACTGCGCCAAGGTGTTGGAGGAACCCGATTGGCTGCGCTTTCACCGCAGCATACCGGGCAACTCGCTGGCCAAGGTGCAGCTGTATTTGCTTGCCATGCATGGCGAACAAAGCGACCACATGACGCGCGACAATGGTTGGCGCTTTTTACAGCTTGGACGCCAGCTTGAGCGGCTGTGCTGCGCCTGTGAATGTTTGCTTTCGCTGACCAGCACACCTGGCCGAGCTGGCGAATACGGCCTGGCGATGGCCATTGCCTTGGCTGACAGCACCATCACCTACCGTTCACGGTACCAACATCGCTTTGAGTGGCTGCCCACCCTGGACCTTTTGATTTTCGATGACGACGCCCCTTATGCCGTGCGCCGTATTTTGTACAAGCTGGATATTGTGATTGATCGCTTGCCCGGCGACACAGGCCCTGTTCGCCAACTGTTTGATGCGGTGTTTAATGGCGGTGAAATGCCCAAGGCACTGAGCCTTGAGGGTCTTCAACCCCCTTTCCCGGCCGAGACCGGCAAGCAACTGAGGGCCTGGCTGCAAGACCTTCTCGACATGGCCTACAACGTGAGCGATGTGGTGGGCGCGCAGTATTTTAGGTTGGCAGAGCTGCCCGACCAAGTGATACAGGGGCGATAAGCATGAATTCGAAGCCCGATCAGGCCAGCCTGCGCAAAGTGACTCACGTCACGCATTACGACTACCAGCAGCCAGCAGAGTGCGCGCAACAAATTTGTATTTTGCAACCGCAGGAAGGCACGGGCATGCTCGCCGGCCCCCTGCGCAAGGGGCAACGCGTGATCCACCACAGCTTGCGCATACAACCCAACCCCTCGACCGTGCAAAGCCGCACCGATGCATTTGGCAATGTGGTGCACCATTTTGAGCTGAACTACCCCCAGGACCACCTTGAGGTGCACAGCGAGATGGAAGTCGAAGTACTCCCCCAACTGCACCCGGGTGCCATTGAAGACCTGCCGGGCCCGGCCTGGAACAAATTGGTGGAGGGCATTCGTTACCGCGCAGGCAGCAGCATTCATGCAGACCACCAATTTCGCTTTGAATCCAAGCACGTGCCCCTGAGTGAGCCCATGCGCGACTATGGCATGCTTGATTTTTGGCCCAACCGCCCTGTGGTGGCCAGCGCCAAAGCCCTGATGAACCGCATTTACCGGGAATTCACCTACAAAAGCGGCTCCACCACCATACACACCACAGTCATCGAAGTCATGCAGCGCCGCGAGGGTGTTTGCCAGGATTTTGCACATCTGATGCTCAGCGTACTGCGTTCCCTGGGACTTCCTGCCCGCTACGTGAGCGGTTACATGCTGACCGACCCGCCACCGGGCCAGGCCAGGCTACTGGGCGCAGATGCCAGCCATGCGTGGGTATCGCTGTGGTGTGGTGAAGACTTGGGCTGGGTGGATTTTGATCCCACCAACAATCAACTGCCCGACACCCGATATGTCACCGTGGCGGTTGGGCGCGACTACGCAGACGTGCCGCCGATGCGGGGGGTGGTGCATGGTGGGGGCAAGCACAAGCTGAAAGTGGCTGTGACGGTGCTGTGAGGCTGCTTTGCACAGCTTCTTGGTGCAGGGTTGGCACAGGTCGCTGGGCCTAGGATTGCCCTTTGGAGCGCGGTGCGCCGCGCTTTTTGGCTGGGGCAGCACCGACCCCTTGGCCTGGGATCAGCCCGTGTATCCCTTCTTGTCCCTTCCGAGGGGGCATGCAAGGCGAAAATGTCGCCATTGCATCCGATTCGGT
>NZ_CAXQZX010000032.1:0-5765 GCF_964228395.1 Limnobacter sp. | reverse complement strand
ATTCATGCGCTCGGCAATGGCCAGGCCTGCGGCGTCGTCTTTGGCGCTGTTCACACGCAAGCCCGAGGACAAGCGGGCAATCGCGTTGTTCAGGCCAATGCCCGAGCCAGAGAGGTTCTTTTGTGCGGTCAGCGACGCGGGGTTGGTGTTGATTCCTAGCATGATGTTTCTCCAAGCAGTATTTAAGTGTCTTTGGGTCAGTCGCCTTCGGTGTCATGCACCGTTGTGCGCTGCCTTGTGATTCATATAACGCTTGGAAAAATTCAAACTTTAGGGCGAAGGCAAAAAAATTTGGCCCCCACCCTTTTGCGGTAAAACAAAAAACCAACGGTGTGAGCGAATCAACCCAGGCGCAACACCCAGGCATGAAGGGCTTTGGCCATGGCATCCAGGTTGCCTTTTATTTTGCTGTCCACCACATTGCCTTGTGCATCAAACCCCCCGGCAAAGGCACTGCAAAACACCTCTGGCTTTTGCAAAGGCAACAAATTGACGTACACGCACACCTGCCGCAGGTGGTATTGCGCCCGTGAGGTGCCCATGCCACCGCCAGCCCCACAGATTGCAACGGGTTTGCCATTGAGCAATGCGTTGTCGGGGTAGCGCGAGGCCCAATCGATGGCGTTTTTTAAAGCGGGGGCCAAGGAATAGTTGTACTCCGGGCAGGCCAACACCAGGGCATCGGCTCGGGCGAATTGGTCGAACAGGGTTTGTACGGCCGCTGGGCGATTGCTTAGATCGGCATTAAAAAACGGCACCTCGGCCAAATTGGCCAATTCAAAGGTAACGCCCTCAGGCAGTTGCTCAGCCACAGCACGCAGCAGCCCCGTGTTGCAAGACGCTTGGCGAAGGCTGCCAGAAATACCCAGCCAGTGTTGTGGTTTGCTCATGTGACCCTCTTGAAATGTTTAATCGCGTTTGGGGGGAATGGCGTAGGTGCCGGTGGCGTGCGCAACAGGCTCTTCCTGCCCATCGGAATACACAAGCACCTCGCCAATGGCCAACAGCTTACCCAGCTTGATCAAGCGACATTCGCCGATGATGTCGCGATCGGCGGCGGGTTTGCGCAAAAAATTGATGTTCATGTTGGTGGTAACGGCCAAGGGCACAATCCCGATGCGCCCCAATATGGCCACGTACAGAGCACAATCGGCCACCAAAAACATCACTGGGCCGGACACCGTACCGCCGGGTCGCAAATCGGCCTCTGTGATGCGGTAGCGAATCACGGCCCGCTCTGCGTTGATTTCTTCCACCGTGCATCGCGATTGTTTGAATTGCGTGCTCAAAAACTCATTCAGGGCCTCTTTGGTGACCAAGGGGTGTCTCCATGTTTATTTTAAAAATAACTGCATAAGCAGACCAAGCGCGGCGCACACGCCCAGCACTTCCATGACCCCGCGCTTGTAGCGCATTAATGCCACAAAAGCCGCGAAGGTGATCAGCAAGCTGAACCAATCCAGATGCCCCCCAAACCCGGCGGGCCAAATCACATGGTACGCAAAAAACAATGCCAGATTCAGCACCACCCCCACCACCGCCGCGGTGATGGCGGTCAGCGGGGCGGTAAATTTCAAATCATCGTGCGTGCTTTCTACCACGGGGCCACCTGCCAAAATAAAAATGAAGGAGGGCAAAAAGGTGAACCAAGTCACCAGTGCCGCCCCCAGCGCGCCAGACCAAAAAGGCACCCCCTGCCCCAACACGTCTTGCAGGTAAGCGCCCACAAACCCCACGTAGGCCACCACCATGATGAGCGGGCCGGGTGTGGTTTCCCCCAAGGCCAGCCCGTCAATCATTTGCCTCGGGTTAAGCCAGGCAAACCGTTCTACCGCCCCTTGGTATACGTAGGGCAACACTGCATACGCCCCCCCAAAGGTGAGCAAGGCCGCCTTGGTAAAAAACCAGCCCATTTGGGTGTAGGTGTGTTGCCAGCCCAGCATGGCCGTCAACAGGCCCATGGGCAGCAGCCACAACGCAGCGCCTGCCAACACCACTTGCACGAACCGCAATCGGGTAAAGCGGGCATGGGCTGGCGTGGGGGTGCTGTCGTCGATCAGAGCCGGGCCGAAGTGTGTTTTGGCCGCCCCATGGCCACCGCCGATGGCAAACACATTGGGGTGCAGCTTGCCCCCCACATAGCCCAACAAACCCGCCGCAATCACAATCACGGGAAACGGCACCTTGAGCGCAAAAATGGCCACAAATGCGGCCGCTGCAATGGCCCACATCCAGCCATTTTTGAGCGCGCGCGATCCAATGCGATGAGCGGCATGCACCACAATGGCAGTCACCGCGGGTTTGATGCCATAAAAAACACCCGCCACCACGGGCACATCGCCAAAAGCGATGTACACCCACGACAAACCAATCAAAATGAACAGCGAGGGCAACACAAACAACACCCCTGCCACCACCCCGCCCCATGTTTTGTGCATCAACCAACCAATGTAAGTGGCCAATTGCTGCGCCTCCGGGCCGGGCAAAACCATGCAGTAATTCAGAGCGTGCAAGAAACGCCGCTCAGACAACCAGCGCCTGCGCTCCACCAGCTCTTGATGCATGATGGCAATTTGCCCAGCCGGGCCACCAAAGCTGATGAAGCCCAGTTTGAGCCAAAACAGGAAAGCCTGCCAAAAGCTGACCGGGGCGGGCGCCGAGGGCTGCGCGGTGGCGTCTTCAGAAATTGAAGGGGGGGCAGAATCGGACATCTTGCCTTTGGAGAACAAAAAGAAGATGGCCGATTCTAGCCTGTGCTGACCATAAAAACTTTAAGCCGCTGCGGGCACCTCAATTTGCCGATACGCCGCCAGGTCGAAGTGCTTCATCTGCCTGGCGTACTGTGTGGCAAAACCCGGGAACATGGTGGCGTTGAATCCATCCTCGGTGAGGTACCAACTGGTGCAACCTGAATTCCAATTGGTTTTGGACAGACGCTTTTGAAGTCGCTGGTTGTGCTGCTGTTGCACCTCTGGCTTCACGTCCAACAGCGTGTGCTGGCCATCCAGAATGGTGCGAATGCCCTTGACCGCATAGGCAATCTGCTGCTCCATGTACACCAAGGCCGAGTTGTGCCCAGGCCCGCTGTTGGGCCCAAACATGATGAACAGGTTGGGGTAACCACTCACGTTGATGCTTTTGTAGGCCTGGGCACCACGCGCCCATTCTTGCGCCAACACGCGTCCACCCACACCGATGATTGGGTAAGGCGTGCCGCTTTTGGGCACATCAAAGCCAGTGGCAAACACCAGGCAATCAAACTGATGCTCAATGCCTTCGGCTGTGCGTATGCCCTGCTCGACAATGCCGGCAATGGGCCAGGTGATCAGTTCGCAGTTGGCTTGCTGAAGCGCGGGGTAATAATCGTTGCTCACCAAAATGCGTTTGCAGCCCAACTTGTAGTCGGGTGTTAACTGGCGGCGCAACCAAGGGTCTTTCACCTGGGTTTCCAAAAAGGCCCGCCCAAGCCGCTCGCCCAACTTGGTCACTGGCGAGTCCCAGATCACCGCCAAAGCCATGCTTTCGTGCGCCCAATACAGGGCCTCGCGAATGGCCTTTTGGGTGAAAGGCAATTTGGCAAACAGGGCCTTGCTCAAAGATGAGGTGGTGAAATCGGGCCGTGGCATCACCCAAGGCGGCGTGCGTTGAAACACCTTCACGCTGCCCGCCCGCTTCACCAACTCGGGCACAATCTGAATGGCGCTGGCGCCTGTGCCAATCACACCCACTTTCTTGCCCTCAAAGCTGTAGCTGTGGTCCCACTGGGCAGAATGAATTTTTTTGCCCTGGAAGCGCTCCAGGCCCCGAATGTTGGGAAAGCTGGCGTTGGCCAGCGGCCCCGAAGCCATGATGACGCTGCGCCCCCGCCACACTGCCCCAGCGCTGGTGTGCACCACCCACAGGCCTTGTGCCTCGTCCAGTTCAAGTTGCGTCACATTCTGTTGATAATGAATGAACGGCTGCAAGCCGAAGTCATTCACCAGGCTGTGCACATAGGCCAAAATTTCCTGGGCACCCGAGTAGCTTCTGGACCAGGCTGGGTTGGGTGCAAATGAAAAGCTGTACAGGTTGGAGGGAATGTCGCAGGCCGCTCCAGGGTACTGATTGTCTCGCCAAGTGCCCCCGACCTCTGCAGCACGCTCAAGGATGGCAATGTTGTGCACCCCCGCTTTGCGCAGCTTGATGGCGCTGCCCAAGCCCGCAAACCCCGCACCGATGATCAGCGTGTCAAACACGTGGTCACGGTGAGTTTTTGACCTGGTTTTGCCCGGGCTGGTGCTGCGTTTTTGCACTGGATTTGCACTGGTGCGCGCCGTGCTGCCAGATTGCAGCGCTTTCGATTGAACCTTTCTTTTTGTCATGGTGTAAATATTGGTTGTTGTATTGAATTAAGCCGTGGGCTGCCAAGTGAGCTTGTTGACCCAAGTGGGCACAGCAGGTAGCCAACGTTTGGGAATGTAGGCCGACGCTTTCACCGCCGCATCCACGGGCACGTGGTAAAGCCTGTTGCTGCGGTTAATCACCCACTTGCCATGCATGCGCATCAGTTGATACCAGGGGTTGCGGCGCCCTTCGGGCGTCTCGCCGCCGTACTTCTCAAACTTCGCCATGGCCTCGTACAGCTTTTCTTCTTTCAAACCCATGGCCACAATGTTGTCGCGCATTTTGTTGAGCAATGGGAAATACACGGCAACACCCAGCAAGAGCTTGGGGTTGATGGCCGTGGCAATGCTTTCCAAAGCCAAACGGTAGGCTGGCCCGTGGCCGAGCATTTCCAGCACATGGAAGTCCACACCCAGATGGCGCGCCTCGTCGGCATTGATGTGTTTAAACACCTGGTGGCACAGCGGGTCTTTGACTTCATCGAGCAAAAACTTGCAGAGCGCACCGTCCAGCGTGACTTCCAACATGGGAATCACGCTACCCAGCACATTCAGTGGCATGTCGTCGCTGTACTTGTCCAGCCATTCAATGGTCAAGCGCAAATTCACATTGGGCTCGGGCACTTCGCCTTCTTCCAGCATGCCCCAGCGCTTCATTAGCGCCAGTTCGGCATTGGCGTGGCGCTGCTCTTCAGCGTGAAACCAGGTGTAAATTTCTCGCAGAGTATCGTTGGGGGCCTTTTTGGCCATGGCCGCAAAACCGCGCGCGCCAATGTGCTCAATCCAAGTTAAGTCAGCCATGAAAGCCTTCAGCTTGGGCCATTGCTCATCGGTGATCATTTCGGCACCTGGCGCGTCCCAATCAAAATCCGCCAAGGCCCATTGGTTGTCCTTGATGCGGCGCAATGTTTTTTCTAAGTCCAGTTGTGGCATGGTGAGTTGCTCCTTTGCTGCTTTGCTACCAAAAAATTTCAAAGTGTTTTGCTGGCCAAGCGCCCCAGCAAACCCGCGCAGCGCGTGTAGCTGCGGGGCATCAGCCGTTTTGCACGCCAGATCAACCGTGCATCCAGTTGAGGCAATACGTACAGCTGGCCTTTGTCGAGCGCATTCAGTGTTTGTTTGGCCACGCCGTCAGCCTCAACCCCGGTGAGCGCCATGATTTTGTTGGCCAATTGGCTGGATCCACCGGCAATGCGGCCATCCTGGGTGATGTTGGTTTTTACAAATGTGGGGCACAAGGCAGTCACACTCACCCCACTGCCGGCCAGCTCAGCGGCCAGGGTTTCGCTCAAGGCCAGGGCACCCGCCTTGGTCACGTTGTAGGGGCCCATCAAGGGAGCGGCGGCAAAGCTGGCCGTTGAGGCCACGTTCACAATGCCGCAC
>NZ_CAXQZX010000031.1:0-16660 GCF_964228395.1 Limnobacter sp. | reverse complement strand
CGGCCTTTCTCGCTTTGTTGTTTGCGGTGTTTCGCAAGCCGACCCATATTCGCGCCAACCTCGGCATGATCGCCTTGATCGCCGTATTTGCCTCGGCCCTGCCCTTTTTGTTGCTGGCCTACGCCGCACAAACCGTGACCGCCTCGGTTCTGGTGATCATGAACGCCACCGCGCCCATTTGGGCTGCTGCAATTGCCGTGGTGTGGACCCGAACCCTGCCACCGCCCAAAGCCATGTTGGGCTTGTTGTTGGGTTTGATCGGGGTGGGGCTGATCGTCGGTCTGGACACCCACACCTTGAACACCCCGGGCACGGGCCTGGGTTTGCTGGCGGCTTCCGGCGGGGCGGCCTGCTACGGCCTGGCGACAAACATGGCCACACACATGGGCAAACAAATTGATTCCAAAAGCTACGCTTTGGGCTGCCTGGTGCTGGGCAGCGCCATGTTGTTGCCATGGGTGCCCTTCGCCCTGCCCGCACAAGTGCCCAGTTGGCCTGCGGTGCTGGCCACAGTGGGTGTGGGGGTGTTATGCAGCGGCCTGGCCTACCTCATTTATTTTAGGCTGGTGCAAGATGTTGGCCCAACCTCGGCACTCACTGTGACTTTTCTAACGCCAGTGTTTGGTGTGTTGTGGGGCCATGTGCTGCTGGGCGAGGCCGTGGGCTGGCACACCGTGGCCGGTGGCCTTACCGTCATCGCAGGCACTGGCCTTGCCGCGGTGTATGGCCTGCAAAAAACTAGCGGCTAAGCACCACGCTTTGGCAATCCATGGCGTCTACATTCACGGTCACCGTGTTCAAATCCACGCCCACCACCTCAAGCAGATCATCCAGAATATTGCCCACGGTCGTCAGCACGGGGCGCAGCACGGGGTTAAGTGCCGTCAGCAAAGTGTTCACCAAACCGTTGACCACGCCGCTGATCAAGGGCCCCACAAAGGGCAAATTCACTTGCAGATTCAGATTCATGTTGCCCAGCAGGTTGCCCAAGGTTTGGCCCACGTTCAGGTTCACGGTTTGGCTTAATGGGGCGTGCCCCACCAAGGTGGTTTGAACCGGATCGGAACGCAAACTGGCCTGGGCAGCCAGGCTTACTCCTGCGTTGACCAAACCCAACAAACCCACCGACAAAATATTGGCCGGTGCGCCGCAGGTAAGGGCCCCCGTGGTGGTATTCAAATTGGCGGCACTTTGGGCCACACACACCTCAGCCAAGGCAGGCACCATGGTGAGCGCCATCGAATTGTTGGCCCTTGGGTAGTGGCAGGCAAGCTCATTGACCTCGGCCAGCCCCCCGGCCACACGCAACTGCACACGCATGTCCAAAGCGCTCAGGTTCACGGCCGGGATCACAAGGTTCAAAGGCTGACGTACCCGCACATCCAGGGCCACTTGCGATGTTTTTGCCGTGGCCACCGGGTTTTTGTAGGGCATTTTGCGGCCCACAAACACTTGAGGGGCCTCCAGCACGGTCAGGCCCACATCCAGATTCAGCAAACCTGAACTGATGGGCAAACTGTACCCCACCCCTTCCACCGAATTGAGCAAGGCCACTTGGGCCAGTTGACCAAACTGAAGGGTCAAGGGGGTGTCCGTGCGGCCCGACAAATCGGCGGCAATCAAGTCGCCCACACGCACATCCACCGTGTTCAAGGGGCCAGACAACAAGCTCAATAAGCCCTGCACCTGCATTTTTTCTGCTTCGCTGGCATTGCCCACCACCAAGGCATCCTCCAGCAAACCCAGGGCCGAAACGTCCAGGCTCAGCAGGTCGCTCAAGGTGAGCACACCCAATTCCGCAGACAAATCCAGAAGATCCACCTGCACCGAACTGCCCAGCAGGCTGCCCCATTGCGCCACTGTCAGCGACACATTGCCGCCCCCCAGGGCGCTTAGCAAACCATTGAGCAAGGCCGATTGATTGGTGTTCAAGGCCAACAGCCCCGACGACACCGAGCCCACCACCGTGGGTGCGGCCGTGGCCTCGGCCAAAACGCTCAAGCTTCGATTGTTCAAAAAGGGCAACAACGCCCCCACCGAGCGAGTGATCGACACCCGGCTGGTCACGGCATTCTCGCAATCATCCGAAACCGCACCGTTAATCAGGCATTCAATCGTGAGGGTGTCGGTGGGTAACACGCCGTTGTTTTGCCCCAGGCTGCGAGCCTCGGCAAAGCCTGGCCCGTCAGCCATTTGGCGCGCTGCGGTCAACGCCACCAGGTCTGCAGTGCCTTGCAGCCGCGCCTTTTCCCAGGCGGTGTGCCCCACTGCCAACACGCCAAGTGCCCCCAGAGCCATGGTGACCACAAACAGGCTGAGCACCGTGTACGCCCCACCCTGGCGGCGCGCGGCGCGCGATGTGTAAACTGACTTAACCATTGTTGGGTTCTACACGGGTGGTGGACTCGGCCGATAAACTGGCTGGCAAGGGCACAAACAAAGAGTTGCCCACCAAGGGGCTGCCAGCGTAGTCGGGATACTCCAGCCGCAGGCGCATGCACACCGAATCGCCACAGGCAAACGAGGTGACCGAGGGTTGCACTCGCGATCTGAAATCACCCACGTAGGCGGGCAGCAGGTCGCTTAAGGCCTGCCGTGCAAGATTTTCATAATCGGTTTGCGAGAACCCACTGCGATACACCGTGGCCTGCCTGGCGGCTTCGGTGGTGGTGTTGTTCATCACCAGCATGGCACCAAGCAAAATGGAGTACTCCACAATGGCAAACACCACGGCCAACAACACTGGCAATGTGAGCACCAGTTCAATCATGAGCGCGCCTTGCTGCAGGCGTCGTTTGAAGGCTGTTTTCATTACCCCTCCGGGGGGTTAGTCCATTTGAGGGAAGCATATCCGTTTTTTTCTATAAGTAAACCCACCATTTTTAGGTGGTTAAACGAATATATGAGCCACAAAAAAACCGACCACGGGGGTCGGTTAAAGGGCTAGCGTTGGTTTTAACGCTTTAGAGGTGAGCTGTGCCTTAATCGTCGTCTCGTTCACGTTTGCCGTGTTTTCCGCCACGGTGATGGTCGTCATGTTTCCAGTGCTTGCCTTTGCGATGATCATCATCCCAATCGTGGCGATCATGGTGTTTCTGCCACTTGCGTTCGTCGCGGCGACCATCGTAATAACCGTCGCGGTATTCCCCATCGCGAACGTAGGTCACACGGTCTCGGTAAATATAGCGTTGCTCAATGTAGGCCGGGCTGAAGTCGTAGTAGTCACGCGACTTTACAAAGTAAACCGGGCGTGAGCAGGCACCATAGCGCCCGCAGTATTTGCCCCACTTTTTGAGGTGCCCCGGTGGCACGTGCAAATAAATGGGCTCAAGAATGCGTGAAGGCCGAGTCACGATGAGTGGCTCGTTATAAACCAGCACTGGGTAGCGGCTGTTGGTGATGTTTACATTGCCATACACGCCGGGGGCGACCTCGCCGCCCACACCCACAGAAATGTTCAAAGCCTTGGCTGGCGTGGTCAACATGCCCAAACCCAAAGCGGCCGCAAAAGACAACACGCCAAAAATTCGCTTATTCATCACAAATCCTCCATGATGTGATGTCAACTAAAACGGCCATGGCCTCGTTTGGTTGACTCCGGAAGCACACACCCTCGCCGGGTGGTATTCCAGACTGGCAAATCAAATTCCCAACTTCATAAAAACGGAGAGCTAAAAAATGACCAAAACAATGCGTGGAACTGCCCTGGCTGTGTTGATCAGCTTCTCAAGCAGCTTTATTGCCGCCCCCGCTTCCGCCGCCATCGTAAGCACAGAAGATGCGGTGGCCATGCACCAGGACCGCAGCGAACTGAAGTCTTTCTTTGATCGTGAAGACATTGCCAAAGCCCTTCAGGCCCATGGCGTCAGCCCCGAAGCCGCCAAAGCCCGCGTGGACTCGATGACTGAAGAAGAAGCCCAAAAGCTTGCTGCCCACATCGAGAACGCACCTGCCGGTGCTGGCGTTGTTGGTACACTGTTTGCCGTGTTCATTATTCTGTTGGTAACCGACATTTTGGGCTTGACCAAGGTGTTTCCGTTTACCCGCTCGGTTCGATGAAATATAAGTTTCGCAATGCATTAAAGGCCCGCCTGGCGGGCCTTTTCATGTTGGTTTTGGCCATCGCTGGATGTGCCACGGTTCCCAGCAGCCTTGAGCCCACCGTGCAAGCCCAGCCCAAGGTAGAACTCACCGAGGTGCCATTTTTTCCCCAACAGGATTTTTACTGTGGCCCTTCTACACTGGCCATGGTGCTCAACAATTTGGGTGAACAAACCAAGCCTGAATCCATTGCCGAACTGGTGTATTTGCCAGGCCGCCAGGGAAGCCTGCAACTGGAAATGCTGGCAGCACCGCGCCGAATGGGCTACTTGGCCTACCAATTGGAGCCAAACCTGAAAGCTTTGTTTGCCGCGTTGAATGCAGGCCACCCCAGCGTGGTCTTACTTAATTTGTCGCTGCCCGTGGCGCCCCAGTGGCATTACGCCGTGGTGGTGGGTTTCGACCCCCAAAGCAATTCGATGATTTTGCGCTCCGGCCAGCAACAACGCGAAACCATTGCACTGCCCACTTTCCTGAAATTGTGGGAGCGCAGCAGCAACTGGGCCTTTGTGGTGTTGCGCCCCCAGGATGCCCCGCCCGCCTTTGCCACAGCGCAGGGTTACTTAAATGCGGCTGTTGCATTGGAACGTTCAAGCCTGGCCAAAGCGGCGCAGGCCTACCAGCAAGGCAGCAAAACCTGGCCCGCTGAGCCTTGGTTTTATTTTGGCCAAGGCAATGTGGCCTACCAAAACGCTCAATATGCAGAGGCCGAGGGCCATTACCGCAAGGCGGTGGGCGTGTACCCTGACCTGGCCGACGGCTGGAACAATCTGGCTGAAACCCTGCTCAAGCTGGACAAAAAAGCCGAAGCTCGCGCCGCCATCAACAAGGCCATTGCCCTGGGAGGCCCAAGGGCGGCAGCCTATCAGGCCACCGCCAACACCATACAAGGCCATTAAGCATGATCAAAGCACTACTGACTGGCCACACCCAAGGCCTGGGCTTGGGCATTGCACAAACCCTGTTGGCCCAAGGTGTGCCTGTGCTGGGTTTGTCGCGTTCACCTGCGGCTTGGGTGTTGCCCGGGGACAGTGCACCGCTCACCGAGACCACCCTTGACCTGGCCGACACACAAGCGCTAAGCGATTGGCTGGCAGGTGGGCAACTTGACTCATTTTTTGCCGACGCCACCCAGGCCTTGCTCATTAACAACGCAGGCGTGTTGGGCCCGGTGGGGCCATTGCCGGTGCAAACACCAGCTGATGTGGCCCAAGCCGTTCAAACCAATGTGGCGGCGCCCATGATGCTGGCCGCTGCTCTTGCCCAACTGGGCGGGCACATCACCGACCGGCGTATTTTGCATGTGTCCAGCGGGGCCGGTCGAAACGCCTACCCTGGGTGGTCGGTGTATTGCGCGACCAAGGCGGCCCTGGACATGCATGCCCAGTCTGTGCTCGAAGATGGGCAAGCCCGCTTGCGCATTTGCAGCCTGGCGCCTGGGGTAATCGACACGGCCATGCAAGGTCAAATTCGCCAAGTCAACAAGGCGCATTTTCCCAACAAGGACCGCTTTGTTCAGCTCAAGGAGCGCGGTGAACTGGCCCAGCCCCAGGCCACTGCACACAAAATTGTGGCCTACCTGCTTAGCCCCAAATTTGGTAGCCAGGCCATCGAGGACATTCGAAGCATGTAGGGTAATCCGCGTTGACAAGCTGCGGGTCGAATGAAAAAATGAACGTTCATTCAGCGTTGTTGTCTACCCCACAAAACAACGCAACCCTGCATTTTTCTGTCGAGGTAGTACCCCATGCACATTCACCCCTTACGAACCTTGGGCCTGAGCACGCTCGTGGCGGGTTCCCTGGCCTTGTCTGGCTGTGGCGAACCCGAAAGCGCCAAAGCTGCTGCCCCGGCGCAATTGCCCAAAGTGGTGGTACACCAAGTGGTCGAAAAACCGGTGGCGCTGTATTCCGAGTTGCCTGGCCGAACCGCGCCCTATTTGATCGCCGAGGTTCGACCCCAGGTCAATGGCATCGTCGAAAAGCGCCTGTTCACCGAAGGGTCCAACGTGAAGGCCGGAGCATCGCTTTACCAAATTGACGCCTCCACCTATCAGGCTGAAGTGGCCAGCGCCAAAGCCTCGCTTGAACGCGCCCAAGCCAATCTGCGCAGCGCCGAAATCCGCAACACCCGCTTCCAGGATCTGGCCAAATTGAACGCAGTTAGCCAGCAAGAACGTGATGACACTTACGCCGCCTTGCAACTTGCCCAAGCTGACGTGGCCAGTGCCAAAGCGGCTTTGCAAAAGGCCCAAATCAACCTGAATTACACCCGGGTCAACGCCCCCATCAGCGGTCGCATTGGGCGCTCCAGCGTTACCGCGGGTGCACTGGTACAACAAGGCCAGCCTCAAGCACTGGCCACCATTCAGCAGCTAAACCCCATGTACGTGGACCTCACGCAGTCGGCCTCTGAGTTACTGGCACTCAAGGCAGACCTGGCCAGTGGCGCCATACAGAACACCGGAAAAAATGCCGCCAAAGTGCGCTTAAAGCTGGAGAACGGCCAAGACTACCCTCACGAGGGCACGCTGCAGTTCTCTGAAGTCAGCGTGGACCAAGAAACCGGCTCAGTCACCCTGCGGGCGGTGTTCCCCAACCCAGACCTCACCTTGCTGCCTGGCATGTATGTGCGGGCCGCCCTGGAAGAAGGGGTGCGTGAAAGCGGTATTTTGGTGCCCCAAAAAGGCATTGTGCGCGATGCCACCGGCGCCCCATCGGCCCTGGTGGTGAATGCCGAGAACAAGGTAGAGCGCCGCAGCGTTAAAACAGCGCGCGCCATGGGCAACCAGTGGTTGGTCGCCGAGGGCTTGGCTGCTGGCGACCGGGTGATCATCGAGGGCTTGCAAAAAGTACGGCCCGGGCAAGAAGTGGAAGCCACCACCGCCAAGCAGGAGCAGTAAACCATGCCACGTTTTTTTATTGATCGCCCCATTTTTGCATGGGTGATCGCCATCGTGATCATGCTGGCCGGTGTGCTGGCCATCTTTAACCTGCCGATTGCTCAATACCCTGCCATTGCGCCCCCCGCGGTCACCATTCAGGCCACCTACCCCGGGGCCTCGGCTGAAACCCTGCAAGACTCCGTTACCCAGGTGATTGAGCAGCGCATGACAGGGCTGGATGGCTTCCGCTACCTAAAATCCACCAGCGATTCCACCGGGCGTTTGCGCATCGAACTCACCTTCGAGCCCGGCACCAATCCAGACATTGCTCAGGTGCAAGTGCAAAACAAACTGAGCCTGGCCACCCCCCTGCTGCCCGATGCTGTGCAACGTCAGGGCATCCAGGTGACCAAAAGCTCGGCTGGCTTTTTGTTGGTCATCGCCTTCACCGCAGTGGATGGAAAATTTACCTCCACCCAATTGGCCGACTTCATCACCACCAACGTGCAAGACTCCATGAGCCGAGTCAACGGCGTGGGTGAGGTGCAGGTGTTTGGCAGCCCCTACGCCATGCGCATCTGGCTCAACCCCGACAAAATGAACCAGCACCGCATTACCCCCGGGGACATTCGCGCTGCCGTCAATGCTCAAAACGCGCAAATTTCGGCAGGCGAATTGGGAGGCGCGCCCGCGGTCAAAGGGCAATCACTCACCGCCACCATTTCGGCTCAGAGCCTGCTGCAAACCCCTGCTGATTTTGAGCAGATCATTCTTAAATCCGGCAGCGACGGGGCCACCGTGCGCCTCAAAGATGTTGCCCGCGTCGACTACGGCAGCGAAAACTACAACATTTTGCCGCGCTGGAATGGGCGCAACGCCTCAGGCATCGGCATTCGTCTGGCCTCGGGCGCCAATGCGCTCGACACTGCGGAAGCCGTGGTCAAAGAGATGGAGCGCCTCACGCCACTGATTCCCGAAGGCATGGAATGGGATGTGGCCTACGACACCACACCCTTCGTAAAAATTTCCATCGAAGGGGTGGTCAAAACACTCATCGAGGCCATCATTCTGGTGTTCCTGGTGATGTACCTGTTTTTGCAAAACTTCAGGGCCACCCTCATCCCCACCATCGCCGTGCCCGTGGTGCTGTTGGGCACCTTTGCCGTGCTGGCCGCGTTTGGTTTTTCCATCAACACGCTCACCATGTTTGGCATGGTGCTGGCCATCGGCCTGCTGGTGGACGACGCCATTGTGGTGGTGGAAAACGTAGAGCGTGTGATGGCCGAAGAAGGCTTGTCGCCCCTGGAAGCCACCCGCAAATCCATGGATCAGATCACCTCGGCTTTGGTGGGAATCGGCTTGGTGCTTTCGGCCGTGTTTGTGCCCATGGCGTTTTTCCCGGGCTCGGCTGGTGTTATTTACAAGCAATTTTCTATCACCATCGTGTCGGCGATGGCTTTATCGGTGCTGGTGGCGCTGGTGCTCACCCCCGCCCTGTGCGCCACCATGCTCAAACCCATTGAAAAGGGTGATACACACCAAGCACGTGGTTTTTTTGGATGGTTTAACCGGGCCTTTGACTCCACCAACCAAAAATACCAAAGCGCAGTGGGCCGCATGCTGGTGAAATCGGGTCGCTACCTCATCATTTACGCGGCCTTGCTGGGCGTGATGGCTTATATGTTCACCCGCCTGCCCACCTCGTTTTTGCCCGACGAAGACCAAGGTGTGTTTTTTACCCAGGTGCAATTGCCTGCGGGTTCAACCCAGGAACAAACGCTCCAAGTGCTGGCCAAAATGGAAGACTACTTCCTCAATGAGGAGGGCCACAACGTGAAGTCGCTCTTCACCGTGGCGGGGTTCAGCTTCTCGGGCACCGGCCAAAACTCTGGCATCGGCTTTGTGCGCCTGCGCGACTGGAGCGAACGTCCCGGCAAAGAAAACTCCGCACAAGCCGTGGTACAACGCGCAGCTCGGGTGTTTGCAGCTTGGCCTGAAGCCCAAGCGTTTGCATTTGCGCCACCGGCCATTCGCGAGCTGGGCAACGCACTGGGTTTTAGCCTGTTCATCCAGGACCGAACAGGCCTGGGCCGCGACACCCTGCTGGCCGCCCGCAACGAGATGATCGCCAAGGCCAACCAAAACCCGATACTCACCTCGGTGCGCCCCAATGCCCCCGCCGACATTTACGAGTATCAGTTGGACATTGATCACGCCAAAGCCGGTGCACTGGGGGTCACGGTGGCTTCCATCAGCGACACCCTAAGCTCGGCTTGGGGCGGCAGTTATATCAACGACTTTTTGGATCGCGGTCGTGTGAAGCGCGTGTACATGCAGGCCGATGCCCCATTCCGCATGCTGCCCGAGGACCTTGGGCGCTGGTACGTGCGCAACAACCAAGGCGACATGGTGGCTTTCTCAAACTTTGCATCGGCCAATTGGTCGATGGCTTCCCCACGCCTGGAACGCTACAACGGCGTGCCCGCCGTGGAGGTACAGGGCCAAGCCGCGCCGGGCCGAAGCTCGGGCGAAGCCATGATGGCCATGGAAGAATTGGCCAAAGCCCTGCCCGCTGGCATGGGCATTGAATGGACGGGGCTGTCGTACGAGGAACGGCAATCGGGCTCGCAAGCGCCATTGCTGTATGCGCTGTCTTTGTTGGTCGTGTTTTTGTGCCTGGCGGCGCTTTACGAAAGCTGGACCATTCCCTTTGCCGTGATGCTCATTGTTCCCCTCGGTGTTGTTGGAGCCCTGCTGGCCGCGGGTGGAAGAGGCCTGGCCAACGATGTGTACTTCCAGGTGGCATTGCTCACCACGGTGGGCTTGTCTGCCAAAAACGCCATCCTGATTGTGGAGTTTGCCAAGGAACAGGTCGAGCAAGGTCAAGAGTTGATGCAAGCCACCTTGCAAGCCGTGCGCATGCGACTGCGCCCCATTATCATGACCTCGCTCGCGTTTGGTTTGGGTGTGGTACCACTGGCCATTGCCACCGGCGCAGGCTCGGGTAGCCAAAATGCCATTGGCACTGGCGTGTTGGGTGGAACCATATCGGCCACAGTGCTGGGCATTTTCTTTGTGCCCCTGTTTTTTGTGCTGGTTAGCCGCCTGTTTGGCAAAAAGCCTCAAGGCCGCACAACCAAGGCAGGTGCAGCATGAGCCAAACCAACACCGACAAAAAAACCCGAGGCAAGGCCGAGGTTCGTCGTCAGCAAATTCTGGATGCTGCCGCGCAGTGTTTCCGGAAAAGTGGCTTCCATGGGGCCAGCATGGCCGACATCGCCAAAAGCTTTGGCATGAGTGCGGGCCACATCTACAACTACTTCGAAAGCAAAGAGGCCATCATCGAGGCCATGGTGCAGCGTGACCTCAGCGACACCCTCGCCCGCATCGCCGCCATTCGTGAAAAGGGCGATATTTTGAACGCCATGCTGGGGGCGGTCGACGATGGTGTTCAACGTCGAATTGCACAAAGCCAATTGGACGCTGAAATTGTGGCTGAAGCCTCGCGCAACCCCAAAGTGGCCCAAGTGGTGCAGCAAACCGATGCCGTGATTCGCCAGGAAGTTGCCCGCTTGATTGAAAGCGTTCAACCCGCCATGGCCAGCCAATGCCCCCACATGCTGGCAGCCAAAACCACCATCCTGATGGCGCTGTTTGAAGGACTGATGATTCGCGCCATTCGCAACCCCAATATGCAACAAGCGGAGTTAGGCATTGCCCTGAAGAAGGTGATCGAGCAAATGCTGCAAAGCTAAGCCAGCCACCTATCCAGACCTGGGTGAGTTGGCTGATTGGCGGGGCTGCAACCCCGCCTTTTTTGCATTTCAAATGCAGCTATACTCGGGGCTGAGTTTTTGACGACCACCATGATCCGCCACCCCCTTATTTTGCTCGTCGCTTTAAGCGTTGCACTCTTGGTGCTTGCCCTTTGTGTGGGCAGCTACCCCGTGGGTGCGCCCCAAGCCATTCAGGCCTTGGTGGGCATCGGCGACCCCACCACCGTGCAAGTGGTGCAAGAGCTTCGCCTGCCGCGCACATTGGGTGCATGGCTGGTGGGCGCAGCGCTGGCCTGTGCGGGGTGTGCTTACCAGTTGCTGTTTAAAAATCCATTGGTATCGCCCGACATTCTGGGCGTGTCTGCCGGTGCAAGCCTTGGCGCCGTCTTGGCCTTGTTCATGGCCTGGCCCATGTTTGCCGTACAAGGCAGCGCATTCGCAGGCGGCCTCATTGCGGTGGCCCTGGTGATGTTGATTGCCCGTTGGGTTCAGCATGCCGACCAACAACTCACCTTGGTGTTAATTGGTGTGGTGCTGGCTGCCTTGGCTGGTGCGCTCACCTCCATGCTAAAAATTCTTGCCGACCCCTATGAGCAATTGCCAGCCATCACGTTTTGGCTGCTGGGCAGCGTATCGGGTGTTGGCCTGCAACACCTCGCGCAGGCCTTGCCCTTCGTTGCCACTGGCTTTGCAGTCTTGTTTATTTTGCGCTGGCGCATCACGGCCCTGTCGGTGTCCCAAGACGAAAGCCGCGCCATGGGCATGCCCACACAGGCTTTGTCGATGTGGGTGATCTTGGCAGCCACGGTCATGACCAGCGCGGTAGTGTCGCTGGCTGGCACCATTGGCTGGGTGGGTTTGTTGGTGCCCCACATTGCACGGCAGTTGTTTGGCGCCAGTTTTTCACGGTCGCTGCCTGCCTGCGCTTTGCTGGGCGGCGCGTTTTTGATGC
This sequence comes from Limnobacter sp., assembly GCF_964228395.1. GTDB lineage: Bacteria > Pseudomonadota > Gammaproteobacteria > Burkholderiales > Burkholderiaceae_B > Limnobacter. The sequence goes on along the minus strand of NZ_CAXQZX010000031.1, from coordinate 4,947 downwards.
TGGTTGACACCCTCGCCAGAAGCCTGGGCCAGCTGGATGTGCCACTGGGCATCATCACCGCCATGGTGGGCGCGCCTTGCTTTGTGTGGATACTGGCCAAGCGCCGCACAAGCCAATGGGGAGACAACCCATGAGCCTGAAGGCCATCCATGTGTCAGCGGGTTACGGCCCGTGCGCCGTGCTGGAGCAAGTGCATCTGGAAGTAAGGCCAGGGCAAGCCCTGTGTGTGCTGGGGCCCAACGGCAGTGGCAAAAGCGCACTGCTAAAAACACTCTTGGGTTTGTTGCCAACCCTGGCAGGCGAAGTACACATCAACGGCCAAACCCTGGCCACTTTGCCCAACGCCGAGCGCGCACGCTTGTTGGCCTATGTGCCCCAAAACCAGGGGCTCTCCTTTCAATTCACGGTGCATGATGTGGTGCTGATGGGGCGCACATTCCTGTGGGGTTTGTTACAAGGCCCCAGCAGTAACGACCTTCGGGAGGTGCGGCAACACCTGGATATGCTCGGCATTGCCAATTTGGAACACAGGCCTTTTCAAGCCCTGTCGGGCGGGCAACAGCAGTTGGTGTTGATCGCGCGGGCCTTGTACCAAGGCGCACGTTGCCTGGTGATGGACGAACCCACCGCCAACCTGGATGTGGCCAATGCCAGCCTGGTGTTAAACACCACCCTGGCCCTGTGCCAAAGTGCTGGTTTAAGCATGGTGTTCTCTAGCCACAACCCACAAGACGCGCTTACCCACAACACCCAGGCCCTGTTGATCAAAAACCGGCGCGTGTTGGCCCAAGGGCCCGCACGTCAAGTCTTGAATGCAAACCTGCTCACTGACCTGTATGGGGTGCAGGCCCAGGTGCATGCCCTGCAACCCCACCCGGTGGTGGTTTGGCTATGAATTTGCGGCACCCAGTTGCCACATCAATCGGCAAGGCCATCCAAAATGGGGCAGTCTGGCCGAGCGTCGCCTTTGCAGCAATGCACCAAGCGCTCCAGCTCGCTTTTCATGGCATTTAGCTCGGCAATTTTTGCATTCAACGCTTGCAGGTGGGCCTGTGCCAGTTTTTTGACTTCACGACTGGGCCGGTTTTTGTTTTGCCACAGCGCGAGCAATTCCTGAATGTGCGACAAAGAAAACCCCAGGTCGCGTGCATGCCGAATAAAACGCAACACATGCAGATCTTTTTGGTTGTACAAACGGTAGCCGGCCTCAGTGCGATGGGCCTCAGGCAGCAGCCCCACTTGCTCATAATGGCGAATCATTTTGGCGGTAATACCCGACTCCATGGCCGCCTCACCGATGGTAAACCACGCTTGGCTTGTGTACTCGGTTTGCATGTTTAAGCCTCCTTGGCATCGTGTGTGTTGAACTTCGGTTGCCAGCGCGTGAGCAGCAAGGTATTGCCCACCACACTCACCGAACTCAATGCCATTGCAGCCCCGGCCACCACCGGGTTGAGCAGGCCCATGGCCGCCAAGGGAATACCCACTGCGTTGTACACAAAAGCCCAAAACAGGTTTTGTTTGATTTTTGTATAGGTGCGGCGGGAAATATCGATGGTTTGATGCACCAAGGCTGGGTTGGCTCTCATCAAGGTGATATCAGCGGCATGCATGGCCACCTCCGTGCCGGTGGACATGGCAAAGCTCACATCGGCAGCTGCCAGCGCCGGGGCATCATTTATGCCATCCCCCACCATGGCCACCACTCGACCCTGCTTGCGCAAATTCGCCACCGCCTCGCTTTTGTTGTGGGGCAGTTGCTCGGCCTGCACTTGGGCAATGCCCAGTTCGTCTGCCACGCGTTGGGCGCTGGCTCTGGAGTCGCCGGTCAGCAACACGGTGTTTACATGCAAGGCGTGCAGGCCTTGCACTGCTCGCCCCGCACTGGGTTTAAGCGCATCTCCAAAGCCAATGGCTCCCATTAAACGCAGGCCATCGCTGGCTTGTTCTGCCACCCAGGCGTGCGTGGGCGCGTCCTCGGGCAAGCGCAAGGCCACCTGGCTTAATGCATCGCCGTGCACACCCAGCTCTTGCATCCAGCGCGCCGTGCCCACATACACGCGAGCACCACCGACCACACCGCTCACGCCACGGCCCGCTTGGTCTTGCAGTTGCAAAGCCACCTGCCATGTCAGCCCCTGGGCTTTGGCATGGGCCAACACAGCCTGGGCCAGCGGGTGCGCGCTGCCTGCCTCCACCGCAGCGGCTTTGCCCAGCAAAGCATGGGCGGCAACCCCGGCACAGGGCACCACGGCGCCCACAGAAGGCTTGCCCTCGGTGAGGGTGCCAGTTTTGTCAAACACCACAGTGTTGATGTTGTGGGCAAGCTCCAGAGCCTGTGCATCTTTAATCAAAATGCCGTGCCGAGCAGCCACCCCGGTGCCCGCCATAATCGCTGTCGGCGTGGCCAAGCCCAAAGCACAGGGGCAGGCAATGACCAACACCGCCACGGCATTCACAATGGCCAACTCAAGGCTGCCCCCCTGCGCCAACAAAGACCAGTACAACACCGTGAGCAAAGCAATCACCAGCACCACGGGCACAAACACCGCGCTGACCTTGTCCACCAACTTTTGAATATCCGGCTTGGCTGCCTGTGCGTCTTCCACCAAACGAATAATCTTGGCCAAGGTGGTCTCTGCGCCCACAGCGCTTACTTCAATCAGCAAACGTCCATCGAGGTTCACCGCACCACCCGTGACCTTGGCGCCCGGCCCCTTTTCAACCGCCTGGCTTTCACCGGTGATGAGCGCCTCGTCCACATGGCCTTCACCCTCCAGCACTTTGCCATCCAAAGCAATGCGCTCACCCGGCTTAACCACCAAGGTGGCCCCCACAAGCACCTGCGCGATCGGCAACACCTGCTCCTGACCTTCTTTCAACACGGTGGCTATGTCGGGGCGCAGTGCCTGCAGGGCTGCAATGGCGGCTGTGGTTTGGCGTTTGGCACGGGCCTCCAGCCACTTGCCCAGCATCACCAGGGTAATCACTGCAGCAGAGGCTTCAAAGTAAAGGTGCGGGTCACCCTCACCCATCATGTAAACCGACAAGCCAAAAGCGGCCGAGGTGCCAATGGCCACCAACAGGTCCATGTTGCCCGTTCTGTTTAGAATCGCCTTCCACGCCCCCCGGTAAAATCGCGCACCCAACCAAAATTGCACCGGGCTGGCCAGCAACAATTGAATCCAGGCTGGCAGCATCCAGTGTTTGCCAAACAACATACCCGCCATGGGCAACACCAAAGGCAGGGTCAACAATGCCCCCCACAGCACCATTTGCCCGTCGCGGCTGGTTTGCACGGCGGTGTGCACATCCTGACCTGCCCCAGTTGCAGCACCCTGTTTGCCAGGGTCAGCCTCCGTCGGCAGGGTGGCGGCCTCGTAGCCCGCTTTTTGTACTGCGGCCATGGCATCTTGCAAAACGTCAGGCCCACTTAATTCAATACGGGCTCTCTCTGTGGCCAAGTTCACACTGGCACTCAAAACACCGGGGGTGGCAAGCAGTGCTTTTTCAACAGCACCGGAGCAAGAAGCGCAGCTCATGCCGCCAACGGCGATGTCGACTGTACTGGAAGGGTTGGTCATGGCAATTACTCCAAACAGGGCAATGCCCAAATGTTGAACCTTGACATGATGTGAAGGTCAAGCCCTTGACCTTACCATGATTGGAAGCTTTAACATACAGGTGTCAATAAGCTGGAGATTCCCAATGATTACCCTACAAGTAGAAAAAATGAAGTGTGGCGGCTGCGCTGCCAATGTGAAACAGACCGTGTTGTCAAAAGACCCACAGGCCGAAATTGACGTGGACTTGGCCAACAAACAGGTCAAAGTGCAATCCTGCCTGGATGCGCAGATGCTGGCCAAGCTCATCACCGAGGCGGGCTACCCCGCCAAACCAGGCACGTAAACAACCCCCCTGTTGCTAGCGCCAATTTCAAGCAGGCGGGTTGTACCTATTCCGCTTCACGGTAGGCCTGGCCCCAGTAGTTGTAGGTAAAAGCCTTGGGGCCTGGCACATACATGGTTTGTAAATTGGCCGCAGCAAAACCACCGGCTTTTAACAGGGCCGGAATGTCACGGTTTAAGTGGCAGCCCCCGGCCAATTTGCCCCACAAGGGCTGCAATTTGGCCTGCGTTTTGCGCACCGATTCATCGGGCGCAACACCGTGTTCGCAAAACAATAATTTGCCATCAGGCTTTAGCACGCGTCGCATTTCCCGCAGGGCCTGCACCGGATCTGGAATGGTGCACAGGGTGTAGGTCATCACAATGGTGTCGATGCTGGCATCGGGCAAGGGGATTTTTTCGGCTGGCAAACCCAGCAACTCTACCCGCAAGCCAGTCTGTGCAATTCGCTTTTTTGCAAGGCGATGCATTTGCAAAGCGGGGTCGAGACCGATCACTTTGCTTACTTTGGAGGCATCGTAGTGGCGCATGTTCAGGCCGGTGCCTATGCCAATTTCCAGCACCTGCCCCGTGGCTTGGGGCACCACCTTTTCACGTTGACGCGCAATGGCCTTCATGCCGCAGGCCAAATCCAGCAGGGTGGGTAACACATGGCGCTCGTACCATTGTGCAAATCGATTCAAGGGCGTGTTTCCTGTTTTGTGGGTTAAACTCAAGACATGAACAATGCTCCCGACCAATTCAGCTCCAAACTCGGCTTTGTGCTGGCCGCCGCTGGTTCAGCGGTTGGCATTGGCAATCTGGTGGGCTTCCCGGTGGCCGCGGCCAAAAACGGGGGCGGTGCATTTTTGCTACTGTACATTTTTTTCGTGGTGGCCATTTGCCTGCCCCTGATTCTTGCCGAACTCAGTATGGGCAGGCACACCGGGCACGGTCCTTTGGGTGCCTACAGGGCCCTGTCGGGCGGGCATCGTGGCTGGGTTATCGCTGGGGCACTTTCGCTGCTTACACCATTCATGATTGCCGTGTTTTACAGCGT
>NZ_CAXQZX010000030.1:0-4374 GCF_964228395.1 Limnobacter sp. | reverse complement strand
CCTACACGACGCTCTTCCGATCTGGTGCCGAATTTGAAACCGCCGAGCAAGAAATTGACTTGGTGACCACGGCAGCCCCTGCCTTTGATGCTGAGGTGTTTTTGGCGGGCAAGCAAACCCCCATGTTTTTTGGTTCTGCTGTGAACAACTTTGGTGTGCAAGAGGTGTTGGATGCCTTGGTGGATGTGGCACCGCACCCTGGCCCCAGAAAAGCCCTTGAGCGTGAGGTCAAGCCGGCCGAGTCGAAGTTCACGGGAGTGGTATTCAAGATTCAGGCCAATATGGATCCCTCCCATCGTGACCGCATTGCCTTTGTGCGGGTGTTGTCGGGCCGCTTCGAGCACGGCATGAAGTTCAAGGTGTTGCGCACGGGCAAGGATTTCCGACCCACCAGTGTGGTGACTTTTTTATCCCAGCGTCGCGACCGTGTTGATGAGGCATACGCGGGCGACATCATTGGTTTGACCACACATGGTGGTTTGCAGTTGGGCGATTCGTTAAGTGAAGGCGAAAGCCTGCAGTTCACCGGTTTGCCATTTTTTGCGCCCGAGCTGTTCGCCGCAGTGGAGTTAAAAGACCCCATGCGCAGCAAACAATTGCAAAAAGGTTTGGCTGAATTGGGTGAAGAGGGCGCTATTCAGGTGTTCAAACCCTTAATGGGCTCAGAGATGTTGTTGGGCGCCATCGGCCAATTGCAGTTCGAGGTGGTGCAGGCAAGGTTAAAAGCCGAATATGGTGTGGAAGTTCGCCTTGCCCCCAGCCGTTACAGCTGTGCCCGCTGGGTGACCAGCAAAAATCCGACCGATTTGCGCCGCTTTGTAGAGGCCAATATTGGCCGCATGGTGACCGATGCAGCAGACACCCAAGCGTTCTTGGCCACCTCACGATTCGACCTGGATGTGATGCAAAAACGCTGGGAGAGCATCGAGTTTCACCCCATGCGCGAGCACGCTGGGTTGCTGTTGGCCAAACATTAATTGGAGTGTCGCATGTGCGCTTGGGTAAACTGGGCGTACAATTTAAGGCATTGTATTTAACTTTTGCAGCGTGCCCATGAGCGAACTGGATTCCCTGTTAGAACAGGTGTCGGGATATTTTGCAGTGCTTTCTGAGCCCACCCGGCTGAAAATTATCCATGCCCTTTGCAATGGCGAAAAGTCCGTGAATGACATTGTGGAGGCGGTCGACTCCACCCAATCTAATATTTCGCGCCATTTGAACCTGATGTACCGGGCTGGCGTGCTGCAGCGGCGCAAGGAAGGCACATTGGTGTTGTACCAAGTTAAAGAGCCAACTGTGGTGGAGTTGTGTCGCACGGTGTGCGTACACGTGGCAGCCAAGCTCGATGCGGTGCCTCAGGATTCTGGCAAGTTGCCCGACTTTTTCAAGCAGCAAGCGGATTAGCCAGCAAAACAACAGATTGAAAAAAGGCCGGTTGATGTTCACCTGGCCTTTTTCATTTTTACTTCGGTGAATTTATTTCAGCGATTCGATCAGGTCGATGTAGCTTTGCATGGCTTGATCAGACGTGGTGCCCTCCAGGCCTTTCCATGCGTCGTATTTGGCGCGGCCTACAATGTCTGTGAAGCCAGGGCGTTTGCCAGTGTTGTCGCCTTCGGTGGCCTGTTTGAACAGTGCGTAAATCTTCAGCAGGGTTTGATTGTCTGGACGCTCGGGCAGGCTTTTGGATTCCCCAACCGCTTTTTCAAATCGTGCTTTCAAATCGCTCATGTGCAATCTCCTTGTTTAGTTATGTGTTTTCTTCAGTAATAAAGGATTGGGCAAGGCTCTCGAAGAGCTCTTTGGCGTTGCCTTGCAAGTAGGGGGCAAGCAAGCACATCACCTGATAAACACCATTGGCCAAGGCCGCGCTCATGGTGGCTTCGTCGTTGAAGTGCCGAGGGTCGCGCACGTATTCAAAAGACAGCCAATACGTCGCCACCACCACCATGTTGGTGGCCAGGGCATTAATCTGTGCCTGGTTGGCCATCATGTCCCCAGACTCCACCAAGCCTTCGCAAAGGCGCCGCGCTACGTCCACCTTGTGTTTCAAGATGCGTTTGAAATGGATTTCCAGGGTGCGGTTGCGCGACAGCAGGTCGTTGAGGTCACGGTACAAAAAGCGGTAGCGCCAGATGAGTTCAAACGACACCTGCAAATAGAGCCAGGCGTCTTCAATGTTGGCTTGGCGGTTGCCTGGCACGTCAAGCAGCCCGTCAATTTCTTTCTCGAAACTGGCAAAAATGCTGTTGACGATGTCGTCTTTGTTGCGGAAGTGGTAGTACAAATTGCCGGGGCTGATGTTCATCTCGTCGGCAATCACGGTGGTGGTGATGTTTGGTTCACCAAACTCGTTGAACAGCCGAAGCGACAAATCAAGGATTCGTTCTCTTGTTCTTCTTGGAGGCTTGCGTTCCATGCTCTGGTCGTCTCCTGTCTGGCCAAAGTATTGGGCAGTCATACGGTGGCTGCAATATAAGCCCTGGCAGCCAGTTAATTTGTGTAATTTACGTAGTCTACGTGGTTTTGCGGCATGCGACAAAATCCGAATTCAAATTACGGACATATTGCGCCATCGATGGCCTGAATAAGGCCCTAAGCGGCTTGCCGGGTTTTTGCAATTCGGACGTAGCGGTCGAGTTCGTTCAAAGAATCTTCGAGTTGATCGAATTTAGACACAATGGAGCCTGCCCGAGCGGGGCGCTTGCTAGGCCGGGTGCCGAGTCGAAGCGTGGGGTCTTTGATCAAGTCAAGATTCAGGCTTAAGCCATGCTTGCCCAGTTTCTCATTGAGGTCGTGTTGGCGGGCCCACAGTTCCTCGCGGGTGCGTTGGTATGCATGCTCACACAAGCGTCGCCGGCTGGCGTAGCTGAACGGATTGGTGAAGAAGAACTCGCCATCCCCGTGCTGAGGCTCGAACAGCACGATGTCGGCATCGGGGTAGATGTGCGCATAGCGCTCCATGCCAATGTCCATGCGCGAATGAATAATCGAGCGGAAGGTTTGCGATAGCACCAGAGGCAAGCCGCCTTCGTACAAGCGTGTGCCGGGCTGGAATGCCTTGCCCTTGGCGCGGCGCCTGTGGTTACGGGGATTAAGCCGGTCGTCGTAAGGCACCAGGGGGTTAAGGCAAATCAACAGTTCTGCACCCTCTTTGAGGGCAGTGGAGGCGTGCAAGGTTTTCTTTAGAGCACCATCCACATAATGACGGCTGCCAATGCGGGTGGGGGGGAACAAGCCTGGCAAAGAAGCCGAGGCTTGCACGGCTTTTGAAATGGGCACATCGTCGTGGCCTGGCATACCAAACGGCACCGATTCACCTGAATCCAGATCGGTGGCCACCAACACCAGGCGCCTTTTCAGGCTGCGGAAATCATTGGTGCCGCCACCTTTTGCAATCAAGTCGGCCATCCATTCATGCAGCTCGTCGCCGTTGAATAAGCCCGTGGGAATGGCCGCACCCAGCCGCTCGATGCAGCTCACCCATGTGGCATCGTCGCGCAGAAAATAATCCGAAATGGCTGTGGTCAACAGGCTGGGAATTTTTCGGGCCCGGGTCCAGTACTCGCGCCAAGCCGGGCGCAGCAACACTGAAGGATCAAACGCAAATTCCTCTGGCTCGCCCTCAATGAACAAGCGGTAAATTTGCATGGGGGTTAGGTCGTGGGCCAACCCTGTGGCCACAATGCCCCCGGCTGACACGCCAACATACACATGCATGTCGTTCAGGTCGAGCCCCTCGATGGACTCTGACAAAGCGCACAGGGCGCCAATTTCATAAATGGCACCCAGAGGGCCGCCTCCGGCGAGCGCCAGCCCGATTTTGGGTTTGGTCATTACTTACTCGGCCGACTTTTTGGCGCGGGTGGTTTTTTTGGCTGGGCTTGCCTTGCTGTCGGCCTTCTGGCCGGTAAGCTCTTGTACGGCGGCTGACAATTGCTCAATGCGCTCAGCCAGTTGTTGCACGTCTTTATTGGTGGGCACGCCCAAACGGCTCAGGGCGCGGGCCACGCGCTCTTCAAACACTTGTTCAAGCTTGTCCCATTGCTGGGTGGCTTTGCTGGACACAGAGCCTGCCAGTTTGCTGACTTTGCCGGTAACTTCAACCACTTTTTGATCTGCAAATTTCACGGTTCGCTCCTGGATTTCCTGGCCCTCTTTGACCAAATTTTCTAACACACGGTTACTTTCTTCCTGGGCTTTGGTGATGGCCCCCAAACCGGCGTTCAACAGCTGTTGTGCACTGTCCACAGCCCCTTTGATGGGTTTTTTCTTTCCGGTCATGTGTGTCTCTCCTGGTGGGTGGCCAAGGGTGTGCCTGTGGCCAGTGTTTTTATTTGCCAGATCGGAAGAGCGTCGTGTAGGGAAAGAGTG
>NZ_CAXQZX010000029.1:0-16889 GCF_964228395.1 Limnobacter sp. | reverse complement strand
CAAGATGCGCCTTCAGTTTGCCCCGCAACACTTCACGATCTTCAAAGCTCTTGGGGGTCACAATGAATTCGGCCAGGTTGCTTTGCACAAATTTTTGGTCCAGCGACAAATAAAAACGGGGCGCGCCGTCACCCACAAACGCAGCGTAACCCTCCACCTCGGGTTGCTCCTTTAGCCAGCCCTCCAGAGTCTTGGCCTGGCGCTCGGTTTCGGCAAACGCTGTGCCCTCGGGCAACCACAGGTTGACCATAATCTCCAGGCGATTGGAATCTGGGAAAAACTGCTGCTCAATAAATTTGAACGAATAAGCGCCACCTGCAAAAGACAGCGCGGTGATTGCAATGGTGATCCACCGATGCTGAACACACCACGCCACCCACTTGCGAAACCCGTGATAAAACGGGGTGTTGAACACTTCATGTTGGGCATGGTCGCCACTTGGTTTTTTTAGTAACCAGAACCCAATGTAGGGTACAAAAATGACCGCCACAAACCATGACAACACCAAGGCAATCGCGGTCACGGCAAAAATGGAATAGGTGTATTCGCCCGCTGCACTTTGCGCCAGGGCAATCGGCAAAAACCCCGCTGCCGTGATCAGCGTGCCCGTGAGCATGGGAATGGCCGTGGATTCGTAAGCAAAAATTGCCGAGTCAAATCGCGAATACCCCTCTTCCAATTTACGCACCATCATTTCCACAGCGATGATGGCGTCGTCCACCAACAAGCCCAGCGCAATAATGAGCGCCCCCAGCGAAATTTTATGAAGGTTGATGTCAAAAAATGACATAGCCAAAAAGGTCAGCGCCAACACCAGGGGAATGGTTAAAGCCACCACCAAACCGGGACGCATGTCCACACGGAAAGGTTTGGTGTGCAAGCCAAGGCTTAAAAAGCTCACCGCCAACACGATCACAATGGCCTCAATCAGCACCTTCACAAACTCGCCCACCGAGGTTTGCACCGACTTGGGTTGATCGGCCACGCGCTGCATGTCAATTCCGATGGGCAGTTGCGACAATATCTTCTGTTCTGCTTTGCGGAGGTTTTCACCCAATGCAATGATGTCGCCACCATTGACCATCGAAATACCCAAGCCAATGACTTCTTGACCGTTAAATCGCATCTTTGAAATGGGCGGGTCTTCGTAGCCGCGATACACCTTTGCAATGTCCTTTAGCAGCAAGGTGTTTTGCCCAGCGCGTATCGGTGTGTTGGCAATGTCTTCGATGGACTCAAATTGACCCTCAATGCGCGACCATATTTTTTGGTCTTCAAGGCTGAGCACGCCTTGGGACACCACTGCATTTTGCCCATTGATTTGCGCTAGCACGTCGTTGGCTGAAATGCCCAACTGAGCAAGCCTGTAGTGCGACACATCGATGAACACTTTTTCAGCCTGCACGCCCAGCATTTGCACTTTGGCCACATCGGGCACTTTCAGCAACTCCTGACGCACCTGAATCACGAAATCCTTCAGTTCGCTGTATTGAAAGCCTTGCGCAGAAAAAGCGAGCAACACCCCGAAAGTGTCGCCAAACTCATCGTTGAAAAAAGGGCCAATCACGCCTTTGGGTAACACCCGGGCCGCATCACTGACGCGCTTTCGCGTGGTGTACCAAACATCTTGAACTTGCTTAGGCGGGGCACTGTCCTCCAACTGAAGAAAAATGACGGTTTCCCCCGGTTTGGAATACGACCGAATTTTGTCGGCAAACGGCACTTCTTGAATAATTTTTTCGATGGGGTCTGCCACCTGCTGGGCCATTTGCATCGCGGTTGCGCCAGGCCAATACGCCCGCACCACCATGCCGCGAAACACAAAAGGCGGATCCTCTTCCTGGCCAAGAGAAAAGAATGCAGCGGCCCCAGCCATTAAAAACACAGCCAGAAGGTATCGAATCAGTGGTTGGTTTTCCAGGGCCCAACGCGAGAGGTTGATTTTCCTCATGGCTTAACGCTACCCGGTTCAATGAAACGGCGAACACGCTGCCCTTCGTTCAACACATGGGTACCTGCCGTGACCACCAACTCACCCGGCTCTAGTCCCTCATTCACCAAAAACGCACTTTCAGAAACATCGTGGGGCTGCACTTTGCGTTTGTTGACCACGCCCTGGTCCTCGTCAAACACCCAAACGAAAGCACCATCGTGAGCAGCCACCAGAGCGGATATGGGCAATGAAAAAGAACCGGATGTTGCATCTTTTTTAAAGTGCACGGTCGCACTCATGCCAAAGCGCGCATCGGGCCCCGCCTCTGGAAGATCCAAATGCACCGCATAGGTGCGGGTGAGCGGGTCAGCCACAGGGGAAACTTCCCGCACCACAGCGGCCTGGCTCTTGCCCAGGGACCACAATTCAAGCTCAGCTTTTTGGCCGGGCCGAATGCTTTGCACACGCCCCTCAGGCACGGCCAGCGTGGCCTGCACCACGTTGCTTTGCGCCCACCCCACCACTGCCTGCCCAGCGGCCAACACTTGCCCTGGCTCGGCATACACGGCAAAAACCACCCCATCACCTGGCGCGCGCAAATGAGCATACGAGGCCTGGTTGCGCTGTACATCCAACTGGGCTTTGGCTTGAGCAAAGCGGCTGGCTGCCGCATCGTGCGCCAACTGCCGGCGGTCCACTTCTGCTTGGCTCACAAAGTTTTGTGACTTCAAACTGCGCGCGCGCTCCAAGTCGGTCTGGGCCTGCGCCAGTTCGGCTTGAGCGGCATTAAATTGAGCCTGCGCCGCTTGCAAACCGAGGGCCAGGTCTTTGGGGTCGATGCGAGCCAAAGCCTGCCCCTGTTTAACCCGATCCCCCACCTCGGCCTGCCGTTCCAACAATTTCCCCCCGACCTGAAAACTCAACCTCGCTTGGTGGCGCGGCTCCAATTGGGCCGGAAAGCTGTCGGTTTTGGTTGCCTCGCCACGCTGCAATTCCATCACGCGCACCGGGCGCACCACCTCCGTGGTGTCTACACCGGGCCTGGAACAGGCAACAAGCAGAAAACTGGCCAGGCAGGCCAGGCCAATGGGAAGGCATCGTTGGTGTGATTGCATGTCATGCTCTTTGTTATATTTGCAGAACTGGCGCAATTGTCGGCGCAATCAAACGTTTAGTCAAAAACAATCCAAGGTGCTTCTTAAAGCATCCAAGGCCTTTTCAACCCGCTCAACGCCAATCACGGTTAAACCTTTGATGGCCTGTTTGGGTGCATTGCTGGCCGGCACAATGGCATGGGTAAAGCCCAACTTGGCCGCTTCGCGCAGCCGCTCTTGGCCTCGAGGCGCAGGGCGAATTTCGCCAGACAAACCGATTTCGCCAAACACCACCAGTTCCCGGGGCAAACGTTTGTTACGCAGAGAAGACACCATGGCCAGCACGATGGCCAAATCCGCAGCGGGTTCCGAGATTCGAACCCCACCCACTGCGTTAATAAAAATGTCTTGATCAAAAAACTGAAGACCAGCATGCCGATGCATCACAGCCAGCAACATGGCCAGACGGTTTTGCTCCAAGCCAACAGAAAGGCGTCTGGGTGCGGGCGAATGCGAGCCATCCACCAAGGCCTGAATTTCCACCAATAGGGGGCGGGCACCTTCCTGGGTCACCATTACACACGAGCCAGCCACCCACTCGGCCTGCTGAGACAAAAACAAAGCTGATGGGTTGTTAACCCCTTTCAGCCCACGGTCGGTCATCGCAAAAACACCCAGTTCATTCACTGCACCAAATCGGTTTTTAAATGCGCGCACCAACCTGAACGAAGATTGGGAATCACCTTCAAAATACAACACGGTGTCAACAATATGCTCTAAAACCCGTGGACCAGCCAAGGTGCCCTCTTTGGTCACATGGCCCACCAAAATGGTGGTAATTCCCATGCTTTTGGCCACCCGGGTTAATTGGCTGGCACATTCACGCACTTGGCTGACCGAGCCCGGGGCCGCACTGAGTTCTGCCGTGTACAGGGTTTGAATAGAGTCAATCACCAACACCTGCGGCTTGAGGTTTTCCAGTTGAGCCAAAATTTGCTCAAGCTGAATTTCAGTGAGTACATGAAGGTCAGCATGCTCCAGACCCAAGCGCTGTGCCCTCAAGGCAATCTGCCCGGCGGATTCTTCGCCACTCACATACAGGGTTGAATGGCTATGGGCCAAAGCCACCATGGACTGCAACAGCAAAGTGGATTTGCCAATGCCGGGGTCTCCCCCCAACAGCACGACCATACCGGGCACCATGCCGCCACCGAGCACCCGATCAAACTCGCTTACTCCACTGCCGAATCGGGGATGTTCCTGGGCTTGAATTTGAGACAGCTTGACCACCTGGTTGCTTTGCGCAGCCAAGGCCGAGAAGCGATTGGACTTGGCCGGTGCCGCACTCACCGCAGACTCCACCAAAGTGTTCCATGCGGTGCATTCACTGCACTGCCCCTGCCATTTGGCAAAGACAGCCCCGCATTCGATGCATTGGTATTGGGTTTTTGTTTTGGCCATGCGCTTAAGCCTTTACCTGCATAGGCACGCGCGGGGCCACAGCGCACAACAGTTCATAGGAAATGGTGCCGCAACTGTGGGCCACGTCATCGACTGCCACGTTCGGCCCCCAAAGCTCAACTGGTGTGCCCACTTGGGCTTCCGGGATGTCGGTGATGTCGATGGTGAGCATGTCCATGGAGACTCGCCCGGCCAGTGGGGCAATGCGCCCACACACGCCGGTGGGGGTCTGGTCTGGTGCATGGCGCGGGTAGCCATCGGCGTAACCGCAGGCCACCACCGCAATTCGACTGTTGCGCCGGGCCTCCCAGCGCGAGCCATAACCCACGCGCTGCCCGGTACGCACCTGCTGAACGGCCAATATTTGGCTTTGAAGATGCATGGCGGGTCGCAGACCATATTCGGCCGCGCCACGCGGGCCAGGGCTGGCGCCGTAAGTGGCAATGCCGGGTCTGGCAATGTCACCCACCCAAGCGGTACAGTTCAAAACGCCCGCCGAATTTCCCAGGCTGCTGGCCCAATGGTTGGGCTTGAGCTGCATGAGTTTTTGGTGTTGGTCGATTGGGCTGGGGGCCACCTCCATGAGGTTGGCTGCATCAGCGTTGGCGAAGTGGGTCATTAATACGGGGGTTGGCCATGCGCCCTTGCTGGCCAATTGGTCCAGCATATGCACGGCTTGGGGTGCCTCATCCAAGGTAAAACCCAATCGGTTCATGCCGGTGTTTACTTTCAAAAAAATACGAGGTTTGTATTTCAGGGGCCCACCAAGGCTCTGGGAGGTTAATTGCGCCAGTTGATCGGCTTTGTGAACCACCCAGTCCAACCGCCAATCCAAAGCGGCGGCAATGTCCTCGGAATCAAAGCACCCCTCCAGCAATACTATGGGCTTGGCCCATCCCATTTGCCGCAAAGCAATGGCGCCTTCAATTTCTAAAATGGCCAGCGCATCGGCCTGTTGCAATGCAGGGTAGATTCGACTTAATCCGTGCCCGTAGGCATTGGCCTTCACCACTGGCATGCACACACGCCCCGTTAACAAACCTTTGATTGTGCTCACGTTGTGAGCAATTGCATCCAAATGAACCGTGGCAGAAATGGGTCTGGGCATGGGAATAATGGGGACAAAAGCGCAAGGGGGTGTAACGCTGCAAATTGGCTGTGGCACCACGCGCCAGCCGTGCGGATATGATATAACGCCTCAACACCATTGAACGAGCAGCGTATCGGCGTGCGCCCTTTTTTGGCGCATGCATCACCAATTGTTGAATGAAACCTGGCTTTTACACCATCATGGCAGCGCAGTTTTTTTCTTCGCTTGCCGACAACGCCTTGCTGATCGCGGCCATTGCGCTGCTATTTCAAATCCAGTCGCCCGAGTGGATGACCCCGCTATTGAAGCTTTTTTTCGTGGTGTCCTATGTGCTGCTCGCGCCATTTGTTGGCGGCTTTGCAGACACGTTGCCCAAGGGCAAGGTGATGTTCATCACCAACTCCATCAAAATCGTGGGTTGCCTGATGATGTTTTTTGGCGTGCACCCTTTGATTTCTTATGCAGTGGTGGGCCTGGGCGCAGCGGCATATTCTCCGGCCAAGTACGGCATTCTCACTGAACTGCTTCCGCACGATCGCCTGGTAGAGGCCAACGGGTGGATTGAAGGCCTCACCGTGCTCTCCATCATTTTAGGCACTGTGTTGGGGGGCATCTTGATTGCACCCGCTACATCTCAGTACCTCATGCAATTGCACATCCCCGGAGTGACCGACGGCATGGACACGCCCGCAGAGGCCGCCGTGTTTGTCATCACCGCTGGCTACCTCATCGCTGCGGTGTTCAACCTGCGCATTCCAGACACCGGGGCACGCTACGAACCTCAGTTGAACCACCCCATCATCATGACCCGCCGCTTCATGGGTTGCGTCAAGCAGCTTTGGAGCGACAAGTTGGGGCAAATTTCCTTGGCCGTCACCACTCTTTTCTGGGGAGCTGGCGCCACTCTTCAGTTCATCGTGCTGAAGTGGGCCGAGGTGGCCTTGGGTCTAAGCCTGGACAAGGGTGCCATTTTACAGGGCGTGTGTGCGTTTGGCGTTGCGGCTGGGGCCGTGGTGGCTGCCAAGAGCATCCCGCTTAAAAAGTCGATGAAAGTGCTGCCCATGGGCATCTTGATGGGTCTGGTTTGCATGACCATGACCCTGGTCAACAACCTGAATACGGCTTACATTTTGATCACCGTCGTGGGGGCTTTGAGCGGCTTTTTCGTGGTGCCCATGAATGCACTGCTTCAGCATCGGGGTCATGTGCTGATGAGCGCCGGGCGCTCTATTGCCATTCAAAACTTCAATGAAAACATCTCGGTGCTTACCATGCTGGGCGTGTATGCGCTGCTCATCAGTTTTGATGTGCACGTCAACAACGTGATTTTGATGTTTGGCGGGTTTGTGATGGTGACCATGTTCCTCGTGATTATTTGGCACCGCCGCAACCAGCGGATGTACAACGTCGAATCTAGGATCGGCGAAGACCGCCCTGTAGGCATTCCACCTGCTGTTTAAGCAGAAGAAGATCGTCCCAGGCCTTGCTCTTTTCTTCAGGTCTGCGCAACAGGTAGGCCGGGTGATAGGTGGCGACCGCCGGTATTCGTAACCCAGCCAACTCCACCCAATGCACCTGGCCGCGCAACTTGCCAACGGCTTGGTCAGTGCGCAGCAAAGCCTGCATGGCAAAGCGCCCCACCAACAAAATGGCCTGTGGCGCCACCTGCTGAATTTGCTGATGCAGGTAGGGCAGGCATTGCTCAATTTCTGAAGGCTCTGGATCGCGATTGCCCGGGGGGCGGCACTTCAATACATTGGCAATGTACGTGTTGCTGCTGCGGGTGGCCCCTACGGCCAACAACATGCGGTCCAACAACTGCCCAGCCCGCCCTACAAAAGGAAGCCCAGTGGCGTCTTCTTCTGCCCCGGGGGCCTCACCCACCACCATCAATGGCGCATTCGTTTGCCCGTCAGCAAACACGGTTTGTTGGCGGCTTTTACAAAGCCCGCATGCTTGACACGTCTCAACTTGCTGCTGCAGTTCTGCCAAGTCGACATTGCCCATCACGCTCGAATCTGTGGGCCGGGCATCTCCCTGTCGCAGAGTCCACACGGGGCCCAGCCCCATGGCTTCGAACAAGGTGGATCGGTCTACCATCGCCTACTCCATCGCGCTGAATTTCTTGAACATCACCAAGGCATCCTCTCGCCCCTCACGGGCTGGGTAGTAATTTTTACGCACACCAATCAGCTTGAAACCCTGTTTCTCATAGAGCGCTCGGGCACTTGTGTTGCTGGGCCGCACTTCCAGCAGCATGCCACTGGCCCCAGCCGCGCGGGCTTGATCCAGCCCCCACAGCAACAGGTGCTTGCCGTGCCCTCGCCCTTGCAGGTCTGCACGCACAGAAATATTCAGCAAATGAAACTCATCGACCACATGCATCAGCACAATGTAGCCAACCAATTGTTGATCCAGCCACATGCAGTGCAAACGGTACCCGGCCCGCATGGAATCAATAAAATTACGCCCGCTCCAGGGAAACTCGTAAATTTGGGTTTCCACCAGCATCACTGCAGGTACATCTGCCTCGGTCATGGGGCGAATACTAAACACGGCCATTTTTTTCTGCTACACGTTCAGCGGTGGTTTGAGCCACCTTATCGCGCACATACAGGGGCTGGCAATTCAATGGCGAGGTGGTTTTGCCGGCGCGTACTGCCTGCCATCCAAGCCCGGCCAAGGCCACAGCATTGGGCTGCCCCACCCAGGTGCCCGGCGGCCACGGGGCAGGCAAAAGGTCCGCCACTTGCTCTGCCATCACCATGGGCAAGCCTGGGGCACCCGGCCCTAAAGCACCCCGCCACGCCTGCTCAATCGGCAACAGGGCCGGTGGGCTCAACCACTCGGTGCCTTGCTCGCCCAAGCGAAGGCTGGCCACATACAGTTCGCCCAAGCGCGCATCCAAAAAGCATTGCACCCCTTGATCCAAGGGCACCCGGCTTGCTTGCGCTTGCGCGGCCAAGCACTCAAACCTACGGACGGGCACCACAGGTACACCCCAAGCTGTGGCCAGGCCCTGCACCACGCCACAGGCAGTGCGCAGGCTTGTGAATCCGCCCGGCCCGACGTCGGCCACCAAGGCGGTGCATTGGGCTGGCGCAAGGCTATGCTGGTGAAGCTCGGCCTGTAGGCGTGGCAACAAAGTCAAGGATTGCATGTTGTATTCACGAATGGTGAATTCAAACAGCACAGCGCCATCTTTGGCTGTGGCTGCCACATGGGCCACACCGCTGCTGGTGGTGATGGCAATTAAGTACGCATCATCTTGGGCAATGGGCGTACTCAAGCTGTTTTCCTCATCAAAACCACGGCTTGCGCCTCAATGGCTTCCTTGCGGCCCAGGTAGCCCAGTTTTTCATTCGTCTTGGCCTTGATATTGACGCAATCCCTGGGCAGTTTACACAGGCTGACCAGGCTGGCATGCAGGGCCTCCATGTGCGGTGCAAGCTTGGGGCTTTGGCAAATCACTGTGGTGTCTACATTGATCAACTCATACCCGGCCGCACGGGCCCTGCCCAATACTTCAAGCAACAACTGACCGCTGTCGGCCCCTTCAAAGGCCGGATCGGTGTCTGAAAAGTGAGTGCCAATGTCGCCCATGGCACATGCGCCCAACACTGCATCGGTGATCGCATGCAGCAAAGCATCGGCATCTGAATGGCCAAGCAAGCCCACAGGCGAGTCAATGTGCACCCCCCCCAAAATCAGTTTTCGCCCCTCGACCAGGCGATGCACATCGTAACCTTGACCAATTCGAAGGGTATGTAAGGTGTTCATTTCAACTCCGTGGCCAAGCCTAGCAAACGCGCCAACGCGCGAAGGTCTTGGGGCTGGGTGATTTTCATGTTCTCAATGTGACCTTGCACAATCAAAGGCGACAATCCCATGGTCTCAATGGCGCTGGCCTCATCGGTTATTTTGGCCCCTTGGTAAATACATTCTGCCAGAGCCAGAGCCAACGCCTGCGCCCTGAACATTTGCGGGGTTTGTGCGCACCACAGCCCGTCCCGAGCCACGGTGGTTTGGCTGCTCACTACACCACCCTCACCCTCTACACCGCGCTTGACAGTGTCAGCCACTGGCACGGCCAACAAACCCCCAGCCACATGTTCGCTGCATTCATCAATCAACTTGGACAAGGCAGTGGGCTGCAAGCCGGGCCGCGCCGCATCGTGGACTAGCACCCAGTCGGTTTCGCCCACTCGCCCCTCAGCCAATAAATGGTTTAGAGCATTAAGCACGGTGTTGACACGTTCAACACCCCCTTGATGCAAAACTTCGACCCGATCCAACCCTGCCAAGGCATTGGCCACATGCGGGTCCCCGGCAGCAACCACCACAAACACCTTGAGCACGCGCGGGTCTGCCAACAAAGCCATGGCGCTGCGGCGCAAGACGGTGTGCTGCCCCAGAAGGTGATACTGCTTGGGCAGATCCGTGCCAAATCGCCGCCCGGCTCCACCTGCGGGGATTAAACCAAAATACTTTGCCGTGTTGGGCATGCGCGCTTGTTCCAATCGTAGGGCGTGGCCCCGTATAATATGGGCCTTGTTGTCAACACCCCCACCCCGGCCAAACCGGCATGGTGAGGGTTTTTTTATGCTGTCACATTTTACTTCTTCTTTTCAGCTCGCCGGCGGGCACAAGCTCAGCTTGGCACACCCGCCCGCCAGTGCAGACGCCTTTTTGCTGGCTCAATTGTGTACGCACAGTCGCGAAATTGGCCGCGTTTGCCTGGTGGTGTGTGCCAACCCCCACGATGCCACTCGCCTGCAAGATGAAATCCGATTGTTTGCACCCGAGCTGCGTGTGCACCACTTGCCAGACTGGGAAACCCTGCCCTACGACAGCCTGTCGGCTCACCAAGACCTGGTGTCAGAACGTCTGGCCACTTTGTACCAAACACAGCGCAACGAAATCGACGTACTCATCGTGGCGGCATCCACTGCGGTGCAGCGCTTGGCGCCCCCAGCCTTTTTGGCGGGCAGCACCTTCTTTTTTAAAACAGGGGACACACTCGACGAAGCCAAATTGCGCAGCCAGTTGACCACGGCTGGTTATCACCACGTGTCACAGGTGATGACACCGGGCGAGTACTGCATACGGGGCGGCATCATCGACCTGTTTCCTACCGGAGCAGCTTTGCCTGTTCGCATCGATCTGTTTGACGACGAGATCGAATCCATCAAAACATTTGATGTAGACACCCAACGAAGCCTTTACCCCGTGCGTGAAATGCGCCTGCTGCCAGGGCGCGAGTACCCCATGGACGAACAAAGCCGCGCCCAATTCCGCAGCCGCTGGCGCGAGCGCTTCGAGGGAGATCCTTCAAAAGTCGCGATCTACAAAGACATGGGTAGCGGCGTGGCCTCGGCGGGCATTGAATACTACCTGCCTCTTTTTTTTGAGACCACCGCCAGCTTGGCCGATTACATGCCCGAGTCGCCCTGCGTGCTCATTCAACATGGCGACGTAGACCAAGCCCTGCAAACCTTTTGGGCGGACACACAAAGCCGATTCGACTTCTTGTCCAAAGACATCGAACGCCCCATTTTGCGACCCAACGAGATTTACCTTCGCGCCGAAGAGTTTTACAAACTATTCGATCAAGCGGCCCGAGTGAACCTGTCGGCCAGCAAAAATGCTTTGTTGCCCGAATTCCATGGCGTGGCTCTCCCCGACCTTTCGGCCGACCGCAAGGCCGATGACCCCTTGCACAAGCTAAAAAACCTGGTTGAACGCGCTGGCACGCCCAACCACTACGCGCAAATTGTGGTGGTGGCCCCAACGGATGGGCGACGCGAAACCCTGCTGCAGTACTTTGCAGAACACGGCTTAAAACCACAGCTTGCCGCGGGCTTGCAAGAGGCTTTAAGCAGCGCGCAAGCCTTCTCGCTGTGCACAGCCGCCTTGGACCAAGGGTTTGGGGTGCTCCACGGGCAAACCCCCAAGGTCGCTTTTGTAACAGAAGCTGAGCTGTTTTCCTTGGCGCCCAAGCGTCGTGGGGCTCGCCGCCAGCAAGAGCGACAAAGCAACGTTGAATCCATGATTCGGGATTTGTCCGAACTCAAAGTGGGCGACCCGGTCGTGCATCAACAGCACGGCATTGGTCGTTACCAAGGTTTAACGAGCATGGACCTGGGTGAAGGCGCGTCCGAGTTTTTGCACCTCGAATATGCCAACGGCGCCAATTTATTTGTGCCCGTGGCTCAACTGCATGTGATTGCCCGCTACAGCGGAGCAGACCCCGAAACGGCGCCCGTTCATGCTTTAGGCTCTGGCCAGTGGGAAAAGGCCAAAAACAAAGCGGCCAAAATGGTGCGCGACACCGCCGCAGAGTTGCTCAACCTGTACGCAAGGCGCGCCTTGCGTAAGGGCCATGAATTTAAACTCAGCGTGGGCGATTACGAGGCCTTTGTTGAGAAATTCGGCTTTGAAGAAACTGCTGACCAAGCCGCGGCCATTCAAGCGGTCATCAACGACATGACCTCGCCGCGCCCCATGGATCGCCTGGTGTGTGGCGATGTAGGCTTTGGCAAAACAGAGGTGGCCCTGCGCGCGGCCTTTGTAAGCGTCATGGACGGCAAACAAGTGGTGTTGCTGGCCCCCACCACTCTTTTGGCTGAGCAACATTTTCAAACCTTCTCCGACCGCTTTGCTGACTGGCCGGTAAAAGTGGTTGAGTTGTCGCGCTTTAAATCGGCCAAAGAAATCCGCGAAGCGGTAGAACTCATCAATGCAGGCAAGGCCGACATCATCATCGGCACCCACAAAGTGCTCAGCTCTGACATCGAGTTTTCTCGCCTGGGCCTGGTAATCATTGATGAAGAGCACCGATTTGGTGTTCGTCAAAAAGAAGCGCTCAAAAATTTGCGAGCCGAGGTGGATGTTCTTACCCTCACCGCCACGCCCATTCCACGAACCTTGGCCATGAGCATGGAAGGCATACGCGACTTTTCTGTAATCGCCACGGCCCCGCAACGCCGCCTGGCCATCAAAACCTTCGTGCGGCGCGAGACCGACAGTGTGATCCGGGAAGCGGTTTTGCGCGAGCTAAAACGCGGCGGACAGGTGTACTACCTTCACAACGAGGTGGACACGATCGAAAACCGCAAAGAGGCGCTGGAGCGCATCATTCCTGAAGCGCGCATTGGAATTGCGCACGGCCAAATGAACGAGCGTGACCTGGAACGCGTGATGCGTGATTTTTATCAACAACGCTTCAATGTGTTGCTGTGCACCACCATCATCGAAACCGGCATCGATGTACCTTCGGCCAACACCATTGTGATTCATCGTGCAGACAAATTTGGTCTGGCCCAATTACACCAGTTGCGTGGCCGCGTGGGCCGCAGTCACCACCAAGCTTACGCTTATCTTATGGTGAACAATGAAGAGGGTCTGAGCAAGACAGCCGAGCGCCGCCTGGAAGCCATCACCATGATGGAAGACTTGGGCAGCGGCTTTTACTTGGCCATGCACGACCTGGAAATTCGTGGCGCAGGCGAGGTTTTGGGCGCCAACCAAAGTGGCAATGTTCACGAGGTGGGTTTTCAGATGTACTCCGACATGTTGAACCATGCTGTTCGCAGCTTGCGTGCTGGCAAAGAACCCGACTTGACAGCGCCCCTGCACGCCACTGTCGAGATCAATCTGCACACACCGGCCCTGCTGCCCGAGGACTATTGCCCCGATGTGCACGAGCGGCTTACACTCTACAAGCGCCTCGCAAGCACTGAAGACCTCGACGACATTGCATTCATTCAAGAAGAGCTGATCGACCGCTTTGGCAAACTACCGGAAGCCGCAAACACCCTTCTGGATACCCACCGCCTGCGGATTTTGGCTAAGCCTTTGGGCGTGCAAAAAATCGACAGTTCCAGCGAGGCCACCGTGATGCATTTTGATGCCAAACCCAATGTGGATGCAGGCAAAATCATTTTGATGATCCAAAAAGAAAAAGACATGAAACTGGCTGGGGCAGACCGGCTGCGCATTAACCGCAGCATGCCCAAGGTTGTTGATCGGGTGCAGTTTTTAAAAGGGCTGATTAAACAGCTATCCGCATGAATCCAGGTGAATTGCCCAACCCTTTCTACGGGACCCTTTCAAGCCTGCTCGCAGCCCTGCTTCTGTGGGTGGGCCACCCCGCCTGGGCAGCAACACCCCCCACCAACACCCCACAACAATTCGAGGAAGGTCTGCGGGTTTACAACGCTTTGCTTGAAAAAGCCCGGCGTGGCGACCCCGAAATTCAAACCACCCTTGGATTGATGCGCATGCAAGGCGAGGTTGTTCCACAAGATTTGAAGGTGGCCCGCGTGTGGCTGGGCAAAGCAGCATTGCAAAACCATGTGCCCGCGCAGTTCTACTTGGGCCAGTTGCTTTTGCTCGATGTGCTGGGCGCAACACCGACCGACCTGAACAAGCAACTCACCGAAGGCCTTGGATGGCTGCGCCGCGCGGCGCGCGAACAGCACAAGCCTGCGCAATTTTTGTACGCCAGCACTTTGCTTGAAAGTCAATTGGCCCAACCATTTGGCCACAGCAAAATAGAAGCCGAGCAAATGCTTTTGCTGTGTGCAGACACCCACCTGCCCTGTACTGAATATGCACTAAAGCGACTTGAAACCGACGACAGCAGCGAGACCAAACGCAGGTTGCTTTACATCATGGCCAACCATGGCGATGCAAATGCCATGTTTGAACTGGCCAGCTTTGCAAATGAAGATGACCTTTTTTGGATACGCCGTGCTGCTCGAGCTGCCCACCCCAGAGCCAGTTTCACGCTGGCTGATTTGGTGTTGCGAGGCGAAGTGCCCTTGCAGGGCGACGACCCTGCCTTGCTGGCCTTGCTGAACAACGCTGCCGGCCAAGGTGACCCCGACGCCATGCACCTGCTCGGGGTGCTGTTGGTCGAGGGCATGCGGCTACCTGTCAACCGCAGCTTGGGCTTACAATGGTTGAACAAGGCAGCCCAAGCTGGTCACGAACCCGCCAAGGCTTGGTTGCGCGACATGCCGCAAACAGCCAACACCCCAACAAACCCAACATTCGAGGTCACCCCTGCGAATGCCACAACGGAGGGAACGCCATGAGTCGACTGTTTTTTTCATCCAATACACTGAACACCGCACAGGTGCACAGCGCCCTTGATGCACTCAGCCTGCCCACTCTGGGCATTGAGGTAGAAAACCAGCAAGTTTGCATCGAGATTCCCGAGGCCTACACATTGCCCAAGGCAGCCATTGCAGACACCCTGAAACCACTGAGCCGAGCCCACCAATTCGACTTCGCTATTTTGGAATCTGAGTTTTTGGCAAGCGAATACAAACTGCTGGCCATGGACATGGACAGCACGTTGATCACCATTGAATGCATCGACGAAATAGCCGACTTTGCCGGCAAAAAAAAGGAAGTGTCCGAAATCACAGAAGCCGCCATGCGTGGCGAAATCAAAGACTTTTCTGAAAGTTTGAACCGTCGAGTGGCCCTGCTCAAAGGTGTGCCCGAAAGCTGCCTTCAATCAGTGTTTGAGGAGCGCTTGCGCCTTTCCCCGGGTGCCGAAGAATTGATCGCTTTTGCAAAAGCCAATAAATGGAAAACCTTGTTGGTCAGTGGTGGGTTCACCTACTTCACCGACAAAATGAAAGACACATTGGGGCTGGACTACACTCGATCCAACACATTAGAGATTGTCGAGGGCCATTTAACCGGCCGCGTCACAGGCACCATTGTGGATGCCGACGTGAAGCGCGAAACCGTGCTCGAAACCTGCAGCCTCATTGGCTGCGATCCTTCGCGCGCCATTGTGGTGGGCGATGGGTCCAACGACCTGAAAATGATGGAAATTGCAGGGGCCAGCGTGGCTTACCGTGCCAAGCCCGTGGTGCAAGAGAAAACCGATTTTTGCATCAACCACGGCGGCCTGGACACCATTTGTAAATGGTTTGAAGCCAATCTGTGATTCAACAACCAGGCTCGGCATAGGCACCGAGCCCGGTTTTTTAAAGCACCTAGACCAGATTACATCCGCTCAAAAATAGCGGCAATGCCCTGACCGCCACCAATACACATGGTGACCAGTGCATAGCGGCCTTGCACGCGCTGCAGTTCGTACAGGGCTTTCACCGTGATGATGGCTCCCGTGGCACCAATGGGGTGACCAATCGAGATGCCCGAGCCATTGGGGTTCACCTTGGCTGGGTCCATGCCCAGTTCCTTGGTGACCGCACACGCCTGAGCAGCAAAGGCCTCATTGGCCTCAATCACGTCGATGTCACTCATCTTCAAGCCTGCTTTGGCCAAGGCTTTTTTGGTGGCAGACACAGGCCCAATGCCCATGATGGTTGGCTCCACGCCCGTGTTGGCGTAGGCCACCAAGCGTGCCATGGGCTTCTTGCCAGCTTTTTCAGCGGCACTCCGCTCCATCAGCACCACGGCGGCGGCGCCATCATTCAAGCCAGAGGCATTGCCCGCGGTCACAGTGCCGTCTTTTTGGAACACAGTGCGCAGTTTGGCCATGCCCTCCAGAGTGGCGTCCGCACGCACATGCTCGTCGGTGTCAAACATCACAGGGCCTTTTTTGCTCTTGATTTCAACTGGCAGAATTTGGTCTTTAAAGTAACCATTGGCGATCGCGTTGGCTGCGCGTTTGTGGCTTTCAACAGCCAGTGCATCTTGCTCCTCACGTGAAATGCCAAATTCCTTGGCGACGTTTTCAGCTGTCACGCCCATGTGGATCACATGGAATGGGTCATGCAACGCACCCACCATCATGTCGATGCCTTTCATGTCGCCCATGCGCGCCCCCCAACGGGCCGCAGGCAGAATGTAGGGAGCACGGCTCATGCTTTCAGCGCCACCACCAATGGCGACATCGGCATCGCCCAGCATGATGCTCTGCGCAGCAGTCACGATGGCTTGCAGGCCAGAGCCGCACAACCGGTTCAGGGTCAGCGCAGGCGTGGTTTTGTCCAGCCCTCCTTCAATGGTGGCCACGCGGGCCAGGTACATGTCACGCGGCTCAGAATTGACCACATGCCCAAACACCACGTGGCCCACTTGGTCAGCAGCCACGCCAGCGCGGGCCACAGCTTCTTTGAGTACCATCGCGCCCATTTGGGTTGGGGAAAAATCTTTCAGGCTTCCCCCAAAATCGCCCACTGCGGTGCGCACACCGCTGACTACCACCACTTCACGCGTCATAGCTCTATCTCCTTGTTGTAATCGGTGTCTGTGGTTCAGGCGCGGCTTTGCACCTGCCCCCACAAATCATGCTCATCGCAATCGTCGATCAATACGTTTA
>NZ_CAXQZX010000028.1:0-25791 GCF_964228395.1 Limnobacter sp. | reverse complement strand
TATAAAGGATCTGCCCCTCACGCAGCATTGCACGCTCTGCTGCCTGCGGCTCCTTCACCTTGACGATCATTTCGGCGTTGGCAAACACCTCGGCTGCATCTGACGCGATCTCCGCCCCGGCAGCACGATACGCGTCGTCATCCGCACCGATGCCCAGACCCGCCCCGGTTTCGACCAACACGGCATGGCCGTTTGTCACCAGCTCGGCCACGCTTTCGGGCGTCAGCCCAACGCGGTATTCGTGGTTTTTGATTTCCTTGGGTACACCAATATACATGGTCTTCACTCCTTGGATCCGGGGATCATTTCGCCGTCGGCATGACGAATTCGGCACCTTCAGAGATGCTCTCAGGCCAGCGCTGCATGATGGATTTCTGCTTGGTGTAGAAACGAACGCCTTCTTCGCCGTAGGCGTGCATGTCGCCGAACAGGCTCTTTTTCCAACCGCCAAAGCCATGCCACGCCATCGGCACAGGGATCGGAACGTTGACGCCGACCATGCCGACCTGAACCTGCTTGCCGAACTCACGCGCAACGTTGCCGTCGCGGGTGAACAGCGACACACCGTTGCCGAATTCATGGTCGTTGATCAGCTGCAGGCCTTCGGCGAAATTCTGCACGCGGACACAGGCCAGAACCGGGCCAAAGATTTCCTCGCGGTAGATCTTCATGTCGGGGGTGACGTTGTCGAACAGGGTGCCGCCAAGGAAATAGCCGCCTTCGTGCCCTGCAACGGTATAGTCGCGGCCATCGACCAGCAGGTCTGCGCCTTCTTCGACGCCGCTGTCGATATATCCCTTGATCCGATCCCGCGCAGCGGCGGTGACGATCGGGCCCATTTCTGCGTCCAGTTCGAGACCGTTCTTGATCTTCAGCGTCTCGGCGCGTTCTTTCAGAACCGGCATCAGCTTGTCTGCGGCATCGCCAACCAGCAGCGCGACCGAGATCGCCATGCAGCGTTCCCCGGCAGACCCATAGGCGGCACCGATCAATGCATCAGCGGCCTTGTTCATGTCGGCATCAGGCATCACCAGCATGTGGTTCTTGGCCCCGCCCAGGGCCTGGACGCGCTTGCCGTTGCGTGCGCCGGTCTCGTAAATGAATTTGGCAATCGGGGTGGAACCCACAAAGCTGAGCGCGGCCACATCAGGGTGGTTGAGCAGGGTTTCGACGGCCAATTTGTCGCCATGCACCACATTGAACACCCCGTCAGGCAGGCCGGCTTCTTTGAGCAGCTTGGCCATGAAGTTGCCAGCAGAGGGGTCGCGCTCGCTGGGTTTGAGCACAAAGGTGTTTCCGCAAGCGATGGCCACTGGGAACATCCAGCAAGGCACCATGCACGGGAAGTTAAACGGCGTGATGCCTGCCACCACGCCCACAGGTTGGCGCAGGGTCCAGTTGTCGATGTTGGTGGACACTTGCTCGGTGTAGTCGCCCTTGAGCAGTTGGGGAATGCCGCAGGCAAATTCGATGATGTCGATGCCGCGGGTGACCTCGCCCTGGGCGTCTGTGAATACTTTGCCGTGTTCGGCGGTGATGATGGCGGCCAACTCGTCGCGGTGCTGGTTCATGAGCGCCAAAAAGCGATTCATGATGCGAGCGCGCTGCAAGGGGGGCTTGTTGGCCCAGGCAGGCAAGGCGGCTTTGGCGGCTTCCACGGCTTTGTTCACGGTGGCGACATCGGCCAGCTCCACCTGGCGGGCCACGGTGCCCAGCGACGGGTTGAACACATGGGCTGTTTTTGCGCCAGCTTGGCTAAAGAATTGCCCTGCGATGAAATGGCTGACGGTTTGGTCGTTGGTGTAGCGTTGCATGGTGGGCCTGCGGTGTTGCCTTGAAAGGGTTTGATTGTGGACCAGCCAAGGCTCGGTTTGCACTGGGGCTAACACCGAGCCTTGGGTGAGCAATGTACCGGCATTTGTGGGTAAAGCGCTGATAAATCATCCAAATACTGCTGCGCGGAGTATCACCAAAAATGGTCTTTTCAAACGACCGCTTGAAGTGAGAAAAGGAGACAGTTGTGATGGTTCGTAAGATGCGATGGGCAGGGTTTGCGGCCTTGTCGGTGCTGGTTTTGGCCGGCTGCTTGGGTGGCAATGGCGGTGCAGGCGTGGCAGATGGTAGCGGTGCCGGTGGCGGAGGTGGTGGAACCACAGGCCCCAGCGAGACCAACTTTAAATACGACGTAGAAATTACCCGCACCACCTATGGCGTGCCCCATGTGAAGGCCAAAGACTTTGCAAGCCTGGGTTACGGCCAAGGCTATGCCTTCGCGCAGGACAATCTGTGTGTATTTTTGGAAGACTTGCTGACTATTCGTGGTGAGCGCTCAAAGTTTTTTGGCCCGACTGGCACCTACACCATTGAACCCAATGGCTCCACGGCAGACAACGTGAGCAGCGACTTCTTTTGGAAGAGCCTGTTTGCCTATGAAGAAGAGGGTGCTGACGGTGTAACGCGCAACGCTTGGCAGCGCACCCGCGACCGCACCATTCCAGATTTTCAAGACGTTGTGACCGGCTATGTGGATGGTGTTAACCGTTACATCGCCGAGCTTAAGGCAGGCCAACACCAGTATACACAGGCCGATGGCAGCAAGGTGCCGGCGCACGAGGCCTGCCGTGATGCAGCGTGGGTGCAACCCATTGCCACAGATGACATGTACCGCCGTTTTGTGCGCTTGTCGGTGCTGGCCAGCAGCTCGGTGTTTGTGAACGAAATTGGCAATGCACAGCCGCCCAGTGGTCTACCAGGCCCGTCGGCCAGTGCCCAGCGAACCCAAGTGGCCAAGGCTGGCAAGCCCAAAGGCCTCACCGTTGAGGACAAAGTGGCTTTGCTGAAGGGGCAACCCAACCCGTTTACCGCCATGCAGCAGAAAGACCGCTTTGGCAGCAATATGTACGCGTTTGGTAAAGACGCCACAGCCAATGGGCAATCGCTGGTGTACGGCAACCCGCATTTCCCCTGGCGCGGCACCGAGCGCTTGTACTTAAGCCACAACACCTTGCAACAGGGCAACAACAAGGCCATGGACATCATGGGTGTCGGTTTGTATGGCGTGCCAGCGGTGTTGATTGGGTTTAATGAGCACTTTGCCTGGAGCCACACGGTGTCCACGGCCTACCGTTTTACCCTGTACCAGTTGCGGATTAACCCATCCAACCCCACGCAATACACCTACGAGGGGCAAACCCGCGACATGATCGCCCTGCCCACCGAAATTGAAGTACTGCAGCCCGATGGCACATTGACCAAGCAGCAGCGCACCATGTACCGCAGCCATTTTGGGCCCATGCTGGTGCTGGAGGTGAGTGGCGTGCCTGTGTTGGGCTGGAACCAGTTCTCGGCCTTTACCCTGCGCGATGCCAACCTTGAAAACGACCGGCTGATTAACCAGTTTGCCAAATGGAACCTGGCCAAGTCGCTGGAAGAGTTTATGGACTTGCACAAAAGCGAGTTGGGCGTGCCTTGGGTGAACACCGTGGCCAGTGGCCCCGGCAAACCTGCCTACTACGGTGATGTAACCGTGGTGCCTCACGTGACTGACGAAAAAGTAGCCCAGTGCAAGGCCGAGCCCTTTGCCACCGCCTTGGGGCAGCTGGTGCCCGGTTTGCCAGTGCTGGATGGTTCCAGGCAGGCCTGCGAATGGGGCAGCGATGACGATGCGCCGGCCGAGGGCATTTTTGGCCCGGGCAACTTACCCACGCTGGTGCGAAACGATTATGTGCACAACTGCAACGACAGCTACTGGCTGACCAACATTGCAGCGCCCATCACTGGTTTTGATCGCATCATTGGCGACGAAAACACCGAGCGCACATTGCGCACCCGCCTGTGCATATTGCATGCAGAGCGGCGTTTGGCAGGCGCCGATGGTTTGGAGGGCAACAAGTTTACCCAGGACCTGTTGAAAGAGATCGCCTTGAACAGCGAACTTTACTCGGCCACCCTCACCAAGCAGGCGGTGGTGGACAACCTGTGCCGCTTGCCGGTGTTGATGGGCAGCCGTGGCCCCGTGCAAACGGCTGGGGCCTGTGCAGCACTGGCCGCTTGGGATGGCAAAGCCAACCTGGACAGCAAGGGTGCTCACCTGTGGCGTGAATTCTGGTTGCGTGCCATTCGTAACCCGGGCGGTTCGCCCGTGGGCGCACCGGAGTTGCATCCGCCCTTGTTCCCCAACCCGCTACCGGCCTCTTTCCCGACCAATTTCTGGACCAAAGGCTTTGACCCGGTGATGCCCGTGACCACCCCCAGCGGCTTGAACATTGCCAACCCGTTTACCGCAGCGGCCTTGGCTGATGCGATTGCCGCAGTGCAGGCAGCAGGGTTTGCCTTTGATGCGCCCATGGGCGATATTCAAAAGAGCGGCGTGCAAGCCAGCAAAACACCGGTGTTTGGTGGCACCAGCCCGGAAGGCGCATTCACGATTACCAGCACCGAGCCCGATTTGCTGACCGAAGAGGGTTACAAAGTGATTTATGGCAATAGCTATATTCAGGCTGTGACATGGCGCGACAACGGCATGCCCAAGGCCGATGCGATGTTGACCTACTCCCAATCGACCGACCCGGCCAACCCGCACTTTGACGACTACACCAAGGCGTACTCGGCAAAAAACTGGCACACCCTGCCTTTTACGCCTGAGGAAATCAAGGCCGCTGCCATTGCACCCCCCTTGGTGCTTCGGGTGCCTAAAACCGCACAATGAGAGGTCTGGAAGTTTAAAAGCTATAACAATTGTAAAGTAACAAATTAAGGGGGCACTTGCCCCCTTTTTTCTTTTATGGGACGTGTGAAGTAATCGCGATGATGAATGCAGGGTAATCCCGGTTCAATATTCATGTCCTTACAATTTTTCACAACTCGCTACTTATTTGTGGCTGCCAGGTCGGCTTGCATCATAACCCTCGGCCTCGTGCTTTGCTGGCCCATGTTTGCATCGGCCAGCGAGTTGCGCTTGGCGGTGTCGAAGTCGCCCCTGTCGCTGCCATTTTTTGTGGCGCGTGAGCAAAAGCTGTTTGAAAAACACAATGTGAAGCTGCAATGGATTGAGTGCCTGGGCGGCAACCGGTGCATGCAAGATTTGGTCGAGGGGCGGGCCGACATGGCCACTTCGTCGGAGTTGCCCTTCATGTTTGCCCTCTTGGATGGCAACCCCATCACCTTGGTGGCGACCTTTACAACCGCCAAAGACGACATGAAATTCATCGCGAACCGAAATGCCGTGACCAATGGCGTGGCCGCGCTGAAGGGCAAACGAGTTGGTTTTGTGGCGCGTGCCTCCTCGCATTACTACAAAGACCTGTTTTTGCTGTACAACGGCCTGGACCCGAAAGAGGTGGTGCATGTGCCCATGAATGCAGACAAATTGCCCAATGCCCTGCTTGGCGGCGAGGTGGATGCAATATCGGTGTGGGAGCCTTGGGGGCAAATTACCCTAGACCGGGGCGCGGCTCAGGTGGTTTTGCTTGAAGCCCCCAAGCTATACACGCAAACCTTCAATTTGTCGGTGAGCAACAGCTACATGGTAAGCGGCAAGGCTGAGCTGCGGCGTTTGCTTCAGGCCATTCGGGAGGCCAATGTATTCATCAAAACCAGGCCGATTGAAGCCAAAGCCATCATGGCGCGTTCAGCCGGTCTGGACGCGGATTTGGTCGAGGGCGTTTGGCCCACGCTGCTTTTTCAATTGTCGCTGCAACATTCTTTGCTAAGCACCTTGCAGGGGCAAACCCGTTGGGCCAAGCGGGAAGGCCATGTGCCCCAGGGCACACCTGAACCAGATTTCCTGAATTTTATTGATCCAACCCATTTGCGCCAATTGGCGCCCAACGCTGTGGACTTTGCATACCCATGAAGAGCTGGACTGGACATTTGGGTCGAGGCGTAGGCTGGCTAAGCGCCATCATGGTGGTGCTGGTGCTGGTGTGCTCGGCCGTGGTGTATGCCATTGACCATGAGCGTGATCAACAGGTGCTGGACAACACCACATCCCGTAGCATGGCGCGCTATGCCACACGCATGTTGGTGCTCACGCACAGCGTATCAAGCAACGTGTCGGGCACGGGCATTCGCCAATGGTGGACGGTGCACCAGGGCATGACCACGCAACTGGACAAGCTCAAGCAGACGGGTCGAAGTGCTGAATTGTCTTCCCGAGTGGAAGAGCGCTTGGTGGACATGGCCGAATTGTTCACCGGGTTTGTGACCCTAAGCAGCCCGGATGTGCAAAATCTTAAAGATCGACGCTCTGAAATATTGACGGAGCGTTTGATCTCGGAGGCGGAGCAGTTGGCCGAGGTGAGCCACAAAATTGCGGATGACTCATTTACCCGCCTGATGGTGCTCACCGAGCTCAGACGAAATCTTCTGATGGCCACCACATTGCTGTTCGCGGCCATGGCGGTCTTTTTGTTGTATCTGATTAAAACCAAGGTGGTGCGCCCCTTGGCGCGCATCGAGCAGGCCGCCAAAGACATGCGAAAAGGCAATTTGCAGGCCCGTTGCAATGTGCCCGAAGGCGATGAACTGGGCGATGTTGCCGCCGCGCTGGATGAACTGGCGGTGGCCTTGGCCGCACGCATGGATGCCATGGGCACCATCAACCGGCGCTTGGCTGAAGAGGTCAACGAGCGTCAGCACTCGGAACGGGCCTTGACCCTGACCCTGGAAGAATTGAGCACCACCACCCGCATGCTGGAGGTGGCTGGGCGCATGTGCGCTGTGGGGGGTTGGAGCCTGGACTTGACCACCAATTCGCTGATTTGGTCGCGCCAAACTTACCGCATTGTGGATTGCGACCTGGCCTATGTGCCCAAGCTGGAGGAAGTGCTCGCCTTGTACCTGGAGCCTGACCGAGAAAAACTGGCCAAGGCCCTGGAGCGCACCCGCCACGAGGGTGGCGAAGTGAACCTGGAATTGCAACTGCACACCTTCAAGGACCGCAAAATTTGGGTGCACGTGTTTGGCGAAGTGGAGTTCCAGGGAACAGGGTTGAACCGAAAGCCGGTGATGATTAACGGGGCTTTCCAGGACATCACAGAGCGCAAAGAGGCCGAAGCCGAGCTAGAGCGTGCCCGCCAGTTGGCCGAGAGAGCCAGCAAAGCCAAAGGTGAGTTTTTGGCCAACATAAGCCACGAAATTCGTACACCGCTGAACGCGATTGTGGGGCTGGCTTACATTTTAAGGCAGGGAGACTTGCACCCTTCGCAAATGGATTTGGTACAAAAGCTAGAAGGAGCAGGCAAAGGCCTGATCGACCTCGTGAGCGGTGTGCTGGATGTGTCCAAGATTGAAGCAGGTGCCATGGAAATTGAGCACCGCGCGTTCTCGGTGCGAGGGGTGTTTGATTCGCTGGCGGACACCATGGCCGGGGCAGTGTCGGAGAAAAAACTGGAATTGGTTTTATCAGTTGGAAGCACCGTGCCCGACAGCATCAAAGGCGATGCCACCAAGCTTCGCCAGGTGCTGATCAACCTGGCCGGCAATGCCATCAAGTTCACCGAAAATGGTTATGTGAAGGTAAGCGTTAGCGCGGACCAGCACGACAACCGCCGTTGCCTGCTGCGCTTCACAGTGCAAGACACCGGAATTGGCATGGACACCGCTGCCATGAAGCGCTTGTTCCAGTCGTTCTCGCAAGCAGATTCGTCCATATCCCGACGATTTGGCGGCACGGGCATTGGCTTGTCGCTTAGCCAAAAGTTGGTGGAATTGATGGGGGGCACCATTTCAGCGGTGAGCTCGCCCGGGCAGGGCAGTTTATTCTCATTCATTTTGCCGTTTGATGTGGACAAGGCCAACCCGGTGCCACAGCCGCGTGCTGGCTTCCGTGTGGTGGTGGTGGACAGCAATCGCCCCCAAGCCGACGCATTGGCAGAAATGCTGACAGCTCAAAATTGGCTGTGCAAGGTGATACACACCGGCGAAGACGCATTGAAGTACAAGCCCAGTGCGCACAACCGGCCTATTTACTTGGTGGCCCAGCATTTGTGCGACATGGGAGGCGAGGAGTTGATTGAGTCGCTGAAGGCGCTGGCGCCGGGCCAGCCCAACTCGGCTGCGCTGATGCTGCGCGCCCATGACAGCGCACATGCAGAAACCCTATTGATTGAACACCGATGCGATGCGGTGCTGCTGAAACCCATTTCGCACACCAACCTGGCCAAGGTGATGAAGCAATTGGTGGAAGGCTGTGCCACCCCCGACGCGCCCGCGGGCGTAAAAGCCAGCATCGACCTTGGTGGCATGACGGTGTTGGCGGTGGATGACAACGCACTAAACCTTAACATCGTGAAGAAAATTCTGGAGAACCACGGCGCCAAGGTGTTGTTGGCTGATAGTGGGGCCAAGGCGATTGAAATTTTGCGCAGCCCAAGTCAGCACGATGTGCAGGTGGTGTTGATGGATGTGCAAATGCCAGACATGGACGGCATGCAAACCTGCCGATGGATCCGCGAAACCTTGGGGTTGGACAATCTGCCAGTGTTGGCGCTCACCGCGGGTGTAATGGAACATGACCACAAGTTGGCACTGGATGCGGGCATGAACGAGGTGCTGATGAAGCCGCTGCAGGTGGACCAGGTGCTGGATGCCGTTCAGCACTGGGGGGCCAGTTACAAGCCCGACATGGCAGCCTCGTAACGCTGTTCCAGTTCCAGGCGCAGCTGCTTGCGTAGCTTGGCAGCAGCCCAGCGTTTTTTCTCTTCCCGGGTTTGGGGTTCAAACTGCGGCACCTTGGCGGGGGTGCCGTCCTCATTCATGGCCACCATGGTAAAAAAGCAGCTGTTGGTGTGCGTGGCCACCCCTTTGTGAATGTCCTCAGCCACCACCTTGATGCCCACTTCCATCGAACTGTTGCCGGTGAAGTTGACGCTGGCCAAAAAGGTGACCAATTCACCCACGCGTATCGGCTGCCGAAACAAAACCCGATCCACCGACAAGGTGACCACATACATGCCCGCGTAACGGCTGGCGCAAGCGTAGGCCACTTGATCAAGCAGTTTCAAAATATGCCCGCCATGCACCTTGCCACTGAAATTGGCCATGTCGGGGGTCATGAGCACGGTCATGCTGAGTTGATGGTTGGGAAAGGGCATGGTAAAGGCCTGCGCGGGTTAACAATGCTGCAAGTGTAACGCCGTGCGAGGCAGGCTGTGCGTCTACAATCGGGTGTGTTGCTGATTATGGAGCCGCCCCGTGCTGGCTGAATTCACAAAATTCATCATCTGGATGGCCAGCCCCTTGGGCGTGTGGCTTGTGCTGATGGCTTTGGCCTGCGCTGGCGTTTTGGGGCGGCGGCGTTTGCGCTCGGTGGCCTTGTTTGTGGCCCAATTCCAGCTGTTGTTGTTCAGTTTGCCCGTGGTGGCTGACCGTTTGTTGGGCGGCTTAGAAAGCGAGGGCGCACAACTGCAGGCGGCGCACCCGCTGCCTGCCCACGTGGACGCCATTGTGGTGTTGGGCGGGGGCTTGGACGGTGCTTACCCCGGTGTTCGAGACCTGCCCGATTTAAACGACTCGGCCGACCGCCTTTGGGTGGGGGCGCGAGTGTATGCCCAAGGGGTCGCTGGCCGTGTGGTGGTCAGTGGTGGCAGCTTTGGTGCAGACCCCCAGAAACAGCCCGAGGCGCCGGGCATGGCGGCTCTATTGCAGGCGCTGGGCGTTCCCCAAAACGCCATTGTGCAAGAAGCAAAATCCCGCACCACGCTTGAAAACGCACAATACACCCACGCCTTGCTGGGCCTGCCCCAGCCCAGGGTCGCGCTGGTGACCTCGGCTTTCCACATGGGGCGTGCGGTGGCTTTGTTCAGGCAGGCTGGTTTTGAGGTGCATCCGGTGGTGGCAGACATCCGGGTGATTCCCGAGCAACGTGATGCCTGGGAGCATTTGCCCAAGCCCCAGGCCCTGGACGAGAGCACCATGGCCATCAAGGAGTACTTGGGCCGTTTGCAATTGGGCTTGCGTGGCCTGTACGAGGTAAAGCCATGAGCCACCTGACAACACTCGCCATGGCGCTTTTGATGGGTTTGGGGGGCATGGCATTTGGCTTGCCTGCCCATGCGGGCGAGTTGCTGCAGGGCGTGCAGGCCCGTGGTGCGGTGCGTTGTGGAGTGAGCAGTGGGGTGCCGGGCTTTTCGGCCTTGAATGCGCAGGGCCGTTGGCAAGGGCTGGACGTGGATGTGTGCCGTGCCGTGGCAGCTGCGGTGCTGGGCCGAGCCGATGCGGTGGCTTTTACGCCGCTGACCTCGCAGCAGCGTTTTGCAGCCTTGCAAGCCCGCCAAATTGATGTGCTGTCGCGCAACACCACCTGGACGCTGACCCGCGATGCGGGTTTAAATGCCCACTTCACCGGCATTACTTACTACGACGGCCAGGGCGTGATGGTGCACCGCCGGTTTGGTGTGAAAAGCGCGCGCGAACTGCAGGGCGCTGAAATTTGCGTGCAATCGGGCACCACCAACGAAAAAAACTTGAGCAGCTACCTGGCCCGCGAAGGCATACGCGCAAAAATAATTGTGTATGACAATTTTGAGGCCGCTTACAAGGCCTTTTTCAGCGGTCGATGCCAGGCTTTTTCCACCGATGTATCCGCCTTGGTCAGCTTAAAAACCAGCCAAAGTAATAATCCAGAGGCCTACACGGTGCTGCCCGAGGTGTTTTCTAAAGAGCCTTTGGGCCCGGCTGTGCCCCGGGGGGACGATGCATGGTTTGCCGTGGTGAAGTGGGTGGTGTTTGCCATGATCGAGGCCGAAGAACTGGGTGTGGGCCAAAACAACCTGGAGACCCAACTGCAAAGCCAAAACCCGGCCATCAAGCGCCTGCTGGGCCAAAGTGAAGACCTTGGCAAACCCCTGGGCTTGCCCAAAGACTGGGTGGTGCAGGTGTTGCGGCAAGTGGGCAATTACGGCGAGGTGTTTGACCGCAACCTGGGGCAAGGCTCGCCCTTAAAACTGCAAAGGGGCATGAATGCCCTGTGGACCCAAGGCGGGCTGATGTACGCGCCACCGCTTCGCTAGGGGCCGCCATGGACTTTTCTTTTTTAAGCGACCCGGCCGGATTTGGTTTGAGCGAGGGCTGGTTGTTGCCCACTTTGCAATCGCCCTATTGGAAGGTGTTGCTGGCGGGTTTGCTAAACACGCTCAAGGTGGCCTTGCCTGCTTGGGTGCTGGCCATGGGGTTTGGTCTGTTGGTGGGCTTGGGGCAATTGAGCACACACCCGCTTCTTCGGGCTGGGTGCAAAGGTTTTGTGGATGTGTTTCGCAACGTGCCCTTGCTGATCCAGTTGTTGGCCATTTACTTTGCCATTACACAGTTTTTGCCTGTGGCCAGCCAGGCGTGGACCCTCGCGCCTGGGGTGTTGCTCAGCAAAAGCGGCTTGGCCTTCCCGGCCCTAATGGGTGGCGAATCCGCCGCCGGTGGCTGGGTTTGGCAGATGCCAAGCATTGGGCGATTTTCGGTGGAAGGTGGCTGGGTGCTCAGCCCGGAATACCTGGCGGTGCTCACGGCCTTGGTGGTTTACACCGCCGCCTATGTGGCTGAGGTGGTGCGCGCCGGGGTGCTGGCGGTGCGCCCCGGCATGCGACAGGCTGCACTGGCCTTGGGATTGAGGCCTACCCAGGCAAGCCGCCATGTGGTGCTGCCCTTGGCCTTGCGCATCATGGTGCCGTCTTTGTCTAACCAAACCCTGAATTTATTGAAAAACGCATCCTTGGGTGTGGCCGTGGGTTATCCCGAGTTGGTGTCGGTGGCGAACACGTCAATCAACCAAAGTGGCAAAGCGGTGGAGTGTGTGTTCATCATTTTGTTGGTGTATGCCCTGTTGAGCGCCGTGGCTGCCTTGGGCATGAACCGCATCAACCGCCGAGTTAACCGGGGGGCGCTGTGATCGCTGGCCGAAATTGGGAGCCAAGCCCGAGGCATGTCCTGCTGTGGCTGCTGCTGTTGCCGCTTGCTGGCCTCTTGGCCTGGCATGTGCTGCAATGGGCGGTGCTGCAGGCGGTGTTTGCACCCAATGTGCAGGCCTGCCAACAGGTGGCCGGGCAAGGGGCCTGTTGGGGTGTGGTGGCCGAGAAATGGCGGGTGGTGCTGTTTGGGCGTTACCCTGTGCAAGAACAATGGCGCACGGCCCTGGTGGGTGTGCTTTGGACTGGCTTGCTGTTTGCCACTGCCGCACGCGCCATGCCCTGGCGCCTGGGCGCCGCGCTGTGGGCCGTGTTTTTGCCGGTGGCCTGGGTGTTGCTGGCCGGTGGGGTGTTGGGCCTGGCCCCGGTGGCCAGCGCCCTGTGGGGTGGCCTGCCGCTGACCTTGATCATTAGCACCTTGGGATTTGGCTTGGCCTTCCCTTTGGCGGTGCTGCTGGCCCTTGGGCGGCGTTCGCCTTGGGCAGGCGTGCGCTGGGCTTGCGCCAGCTACATTGAGTTGTTGAGGGCTTTGCCCTTGGTGACGGTGTTGTTTTTTGCAGCTTTTGTGTTGCCGCTGTGGCTGCCGGGCGAGCAGTGGAACCTGCTGGCTCGGGTGGTGTTGACCATTGCCCTGTTTAGCGCGGCCTATTTGGCCGAGGTGTTGCGGGGTGGTTTGCAGGGGGTGCCGGCAGGGCAAACGCAGGCGGCCATGGCGTTGGGCTTGAATGCAGTGCAGCGCAGCGTGTATGTGGTGCTGCCCCAGGCCATAAGGGCCACCTTGCCCAGCCTGTTGAACAGCTTTGTGACCCTGTTCAAAGAATGTTCGCTGGTGGCCATTGTGGCCCTGTTTGAACTGACTGGCGCGCTTAGCCTGGCTTTGGCGGGCGATGTGCAGTGGCGAGCGTTTTACATGGAGGGCTACCTGTTCATTGCCTTGGTGTACTGGGCCTATTGCTTTGGTTTGTCCAGACTAGTCAAATAAGGGCAGGGCGGGGTTAGAAGGGCTTTTCAAATTCCATCCTGTTGCAGATTGGCAGTTTAGTGTACATTTGTACACTAATAAATGATTGTTCAACTTCGGCAGGAGCCCGGCATGAGCAAGAAGACCAGCAAATCCACATCCACCACTGCAGACACCCTGGAAGGCACGCTCATGTTTGTGGGCGACACCATTGCCAACGCCACCAGCCGCGTGCACGAATTTCACCGGGCCATCAGCGACATGCCATTCAAGGCGGTGGGTGCAGCCACCTTGAAGGCGAGCACGCCCGTGGAGGTGGTGCACAACGAAATCACCGACCTGGTGTATGGCGCTGTTCGTGAAGCTGGGCGCGGTGTGTTTTCAGGCGCGGCTTGGGTGGTTCGCCAAGCCAATCAAAGCCTGGCGTCCCCCCAAGTGATTGACGAGGCACTCGATGGCGAGCTGATGGCGCAGGTGGATCAGCTTCCGGCCGTGGATCAACCCAACCCGGTGGCGGCAAAGCGTGTGTCGGCCATCTCCAGTGCCATCAATGGCGTGTTTGGCGACCACCTCACGGCCACGCGCAACCCCATGCAGGTCAAAATGGGCCTGTATGCGGGCGGGCAGGCGGTGGGTGTTGAGCAGGAAGACCTGCTGTTGCAATTTCCCAAAGCGCAAAACCACTTGGTGATTTTTGTGCATGGCTTGTGTTGTAACGAAGACAGCTGGGCCCTCTACCACCGGCCCGAAGACCCCGACACCCGGCCCTATGGCCCCCGGCTGGAGGAGGAGTTTCCACTCACCGCGCTGTACCTGCGTTACAACACGGGTCGCACCATTGAGGCCAATGCACGGCAGTTTAAGCGCCTGTTGACCAAGCTGGTGCGCAATTGGCCGGTGGCCGTAGAAGGTATTACCCTGGTGGGCCACAGCATGGGCGGCCTGGTGAGCCGAGCACTGGTCGAGAGCCTGAGCGAAGATGATTTTATTTTGAGGCAAGCAATTCGCGATGTGGTGTGTTTGGGTTCACCCCATGCGGGAGCACCGTTGGCGCGGCTTGCCGCAGCAGGCGAACAACTGTTTGGGCGCTTTGAATTGTCTCGCCCAATCGGCAAAGTGCTGGGTGTTCGTTCGCGGGGCATTCGCGACCTGGACGACGGCTTGGGTCCCCTGCAAACCAAAGATGGCCTGAAGGTGATGTTCCACTTGGTGGGGTCGACCATTGGCGACTACACCGATTCTTGGGTTAACACCACCTTGGGCGATGGTTTGGTGCCGCCCCAATCGGCTTTGGCCGACAACACAGGCCGGGCGCAACGGGTCACGTTTTCGCGCAAGCACCACATGCTGCTGCTCAACGACCCCGAGGTGTATGCCGAGTTGCAAATGGTGGTGCGCCAGCATTTGCGGGCGCGGGTGGCCTAAAAGTAAAATGTGGTGGTTTTGGCTTCCTGCAAGAACACGCGCTGTGTGCACAGCATGTAGTTCACCAGAAGATCGGCGTAAGTGCGCTTGAATTTGGCCTCTTTCATGCCGCTTTCCACCAAATTCAGCCCGTAGTATTTGAGGGCCAGGTGGGCTTGCTGGCACTCTTGGGTCCAGCAGTCTAGCGGTTCAAGAATTTGGGTGATCGCATCCTGAAAACCCGTTGAAAAATTCAGGAAGTCGCCCTCGTTCATGTCCTCAATGAGGGCCAGGGCATTGGTTTCCACGTGTTGCAGGCACACCTCGTAACCCACGCGTGGCCGGCTCTGGAAGGCGTTCAGCAACTGGTAAAGCAGTGCTTCTGGCAGGTGGGCGCTGGGCACGCCATACAGCAAGCGAACACGGCTAAGGTCGATTTGCAACTGCAGGGCAAACACGCCTGACACATTGCGTGCACTCAAGGCCCAACACGCACCCAGGGTTTCAAAAAACACCTCTCGTTCAAAAGAGTATTTTTTGTAGGGTGTGGTGTGAACAACCTGGTAGGGGGCACGAATTGTCATGGCTTTAACAACCTTCGGTGACGACGGGTTAAGTTGATTGTCGGTTGCCAAAGCAAAAGAGGGTATCGCATAGGTGAGGGCCCACCGATAAGGGGAGGACACCCCCCAAACGTAGTAGGTGGATGCCCTAGGGTT
Source organism: Limnobacter sp. (assembly GCF_964228395.1). Lineage (GTDB taxonomy): Bacteria > Pseudomonadota > Gammaproteobacteria > Burkholderiales > Burkholderiaceae_B > Limnobacter. The sequence continues at coordinate 10,810 of NZ_CAXQZX010000028.1, read as the reverse complement.
TGGGCGCGTAGCGTTGAACCACCAGCGGCCACAGTGCTCGAATTTCTTCCAGCACGTCCTTGGGGTGGATGATGTGCTTTTTTAGCCCCGCCTCGAATTCGCGGAACCGCAGGTGCAGGCGGTGTTCATTCATGATGGCCAACAAACTCACCATGGAGTGGATTTCCCTGGTAAAACCATCGGTGTCACCGGCAATCAGAAGGGCCTCCAGAGCATTTGGCAGGTTGGCACAATGCTTTAAAAACAAGGCGGGCAAGTGCTGCAAATTCACGCCCTCTGGTTGGGCGGGCGCAGCGCTGGGGTCGTCGGCGGTCTGCACGCCCAAGGCTTTGAGCAAGACCCGGTACAAGGCACTGGCCTCCACGGGCTTGGTCATGAAGTCGTCCATGCCAGCATCCATGCAGCGGGTGCGTGTTTCCTCGAAGGCGTGCCCGGTGAGCCCAATCACAGGTAGATCCATCCAGCGGGTTTGGTCGCGCAGCCATTCGGTGAATTCAAATCCATCCATGACGGGCATTTCCAGGTCGGTGATGCACACATCAAAATCGGGGCAGTCGTCTTGGTCGAGCATGGCTTGGGCCGCTTGCCCATGCGCTTGCATGGTGACGCGCATGCCCACATGCTGCAGCAGGGCCAAAATTAGCTCCTGGTTAACCGGGTGGTCTTCCAGCACCAGCGCGTGCTTGCCTTGTAGGTGCTGCAAAGCCGCTTCGTCGACGGCGTTTGGCCCGAGGCTGGTCTGGGGGTCGCCGCGCGTGGCGAGCACATCCTGAATCAGCAGGGGGTGCGCCACGTGGCCCAGCGTGTGGGCCAGTTCGGGCGGCACAGTGTGCAAAAAAGCGCTGTCCGCAGACAGCAGGTCGCGGTCTAACACCAACAGGCGGCATTGCGCCTGCCCCACGCGCTCCAATACCCCGGGTGGCAGGCCACGGCCCGCCTCGGGATGGTCAGACTGGACCACCACCAGATGATGGTCATTCAAGGCCAGTGCTTGCTGGAAGGCCTCCCACTGGTGTACCACGGTGCTGGAATAACCCACCGCGCGCAGTATCGAAGAGGCAGCGTGCGCAGCGGCCCCTTGTTCATGCAACATCAAGGCACGCTCACCCACCCGCGGCATGGCCCGGGCCAACACATCGCTGTTGTAGCCCACTGGCACTTCAAACCAGAAGCAACTGCCCTGGCCGGGGGTGCTCTCTACGCCAATTTGCCCGCCCATCAGGCTTACCAATTCTTTGGCAATGCTCAGGCCCAAGCCCGTGCCGCCAAAGCGTCGTGTGATGGAAGTATCGGCCTGTTCGAACTTCTCGAAAATTCGACCAATTTGGGATTTGCTCAAACCTGTGCCGGTGTCGTGCACCTCGATGCGCAAATTCAGGGTGGTGTTGTTGTGGGTTTGCAATTGCGAATACACCCGAACCGACCCCAGCTCGGTGAACTTGACGGCATTGCTCAGCAGGTTGGTGAGCACTTGCCGCAGGCGTGATGGGTCGCCCACCAAGCCTTGGCCCAACAGCGCGGTGTAGCCCTCGGCCATTTGGTTGAGCAACAGCAAATTGTGGCTGGCAGCCTGGCTTTGCACCGCCAGGAAGGAGTTGGCCAATACCTCATCCAGCGTGAATGGAATGTGCTCCAACTCCACCATGCCAGCCTCGGCTTTGGAAAGATCCAACACGTCGTTGAGCAAACCCAGCAGCGACCGCGCCGCGTCTTGCACCTTGAGCAAATGGCCACGTTCGCGCTCGGGCAGGTTGGATTTCAGCGTAAGGGCAGTCATGCCCAAAATCGCATTCATGGGGGTGCGAATTTCGTGGCTCATGTTGGCCAGCAACATGCCGCGGGCCTGCGCCTGGGCTTCTGCGCGCTCGCGCCCCATTTTGGCCTCCAGTGCGGCCAGTTGGGCTGCACGGGCTGCCTCGCCTTGCTCCAGTTCGCGCCGAAAGGCGCCAATCATCAACTGAAAGCCACGCACCAGGTTGATGATCTCGTTGATGTAACGTGGCCTGGGCATGGCCAGGTCATAGTGGCCTTTGGCGATCTGTTTGCTGATGTTGTTGAGCTCATGCAGGGGCTTGAGCACATAGCGCTGAATCACGGCCAGCCCCAAAAGCACCAGCGCTGTGATCAGAAGCCCCACGTAAAAATCCATCTGCGCCGTGGTTTCAATGATTTGCGTTTGCTGCTCCAACGCCGTCTGATAGCCGGCTTCTACCCAGCCGATTCGGCTTTGAATTTGCGCACGAATGGCGTTGCTCAGCCCCAGGTGTTCTTCCGAGAACAGCATTTGTATGGCCAGGTCGTCGCGCACGGGTGCTTCAGACACGAAGCGGTTTTCTTCGGGGTCGTAGAGGCCTTGGGTGAGCGCAAAAATAATTTGCTCGCGCTGGCGCAACTGGCGGCTCAAGGTGAGCACCTGTTGGGTGGCTTCATTCAGGTCTGGCGCGCTGTTGCGCATCACCACCTCGGGCAGGGCAAGCCTTTCCTCCAGGGTTTCCCAATTGCCGGGCAGCAGTGCCACCGGGTTGACGCGCCCGGCGATCAGGTTGCTCCAGTACACATTGTCCACTGGCTCGGCGTAGCGACGCAAGCCAGCGTGCGTGTCCAGCAGTTCGTAGTAATTCACTAGGTGGCGGCTGTTTTTACTGACCACATAGGCAGCCACCAGGGTTTGCAGGGCGTCGAATTCGGATTGGATTAAACGCAACTTGCCAATGCCGGCCAGTCGCTCTTCCAGCAATTGGCTTTGAGCCTCTTGCAGTTCACTGGCCCGTTGCCCCACCACAATGTTGGATGCCAAGCCCATGAGGGTGGCAAACAGAACAAACCGGAACAGTACAACCAGCTTCATGGGGGAGGGCTAGGGCCAAGGCACGCAAACCCTATTGATACATTAAATTTGAAGTGATTGCACGCTTAGCCACACGGCGGCCACCACCATGACCAGCGCAAAACTTTTGCGCAAGGTGCGCTCGGGTAGATGGTGGGCCACCGCCACCCCGGCCGACACCGTGAACAGCCCCCCGATGGCCAGCGGCAAACCCATGGTCCAGTCCACCCGCTGGGCGCTGGCGTAGGTGTACAGGGCCATCACCGAGCTTGGTGCCACCAGCGCCAGTGACAGCGCTTGCGCCGTGGTTTGAGTGTGCTTCAACACGGTGGTCAACATGGGCGTGGCCACCAGGCCGCCCCCCATGCCCAGCAAACCCATGCTGGTGCCCCCCAACACGCCCACCACCGGCATGGCACGTGGGTTGGGGGGGGATTCAGGTGGTGTGGGTTGAAGTTGGCTTGCCTGGTCGCCGGGCTTGCGAAGCGTGAGCATGCGCAGACCCACCACCAAAATAAATGCGTTGAAGATCCAGTGCAGCACGTGCTGATCAAGCTGCACGGCCAACTTGGCGGTTAGCCAGGTGGTCAGCGTGGCGGTGGCCCCAATGAGCACACAGGCCAGCCATGGCAGGCGATGGTGTTGGTTGTAGCGCCACCAGCCCAGCAGCAGGTTGGGCACCATCAACACCAGCGCGGTGCCCTGGGCCAGGGCTTGGTCCATGCCAAAACCGATGATGAACAAAGGCACCGCAATGATGCCGCCACCAATGCCAAACAAGCCCCCAAAAAAACCGAGCGCTGCCCCAAGGGCAAGGAAGAACAGCAGCTCGGGTGTGGGCAACATGGGCATGTCGTGATGCGGGTGACACAGAGCTGCCAGTGTATTGGATGTAAAAAATTCATCAATGGCTTGTTTTTTAAAATATTATGTAAAAAAACGCACGAATAAGTGTTGGATTCAACATGAAGCAACTGTCCGATTTGGCCTTTTTTACCGAGCTGGCCCGCCATGACAGCTTGGCCAGCGCAGCCATTGCATTTGACGTCACCCCGCCCGCCGTGAGCCGCCGCCTGGCCGCCCTGGAAGCCCGGCTTGGCGTGCGTTTGTTGAACCGCAGCACCCGCCGCATTGGCCTAAGCGCCGAGGGCGAGCGTTATTTGCTGGAGGGTGGCGCCCTGTTGCGCCAACTGGAAAGCCTGGAGGCCGCCTTGCGCGAGGGGCGCGACGCACCGCGCGGCTTGTTGCGGGTCAATGCCAGTTTGGGCTTTGGTCGCAAACATGTGGCGCGGGTGGTGTCGGTATTTCAGGCCCAACACCCGCAGGTGGAGGTGGTGCTGGAGCTGACCGACCACCCCATCGACTTGATCGAAGGGGGGTTTGATGTGTCGGTGCGCTTTGGGGAGCCACCCGACCAGCGCCTGATTGCCCAAAAACTGGTGAGCAACCAGCGCATATTGTGTGCCGCGCCCGCTTACCTGGCCAAGGCCAAACACCCCTTGCTTGAACCGGGCGATTTAACCCGGCACGACTGCTTGGTAATACGCCAAGAGAACCACACCTTCAACAACTGGCAGTTGCGCAGTGGGCGTGGCGGCAAACAGGAGTTGACGGTGAAGGTGCACGGCCCATTAAGCAGCAACGATGGCGAGGTGGCCGTGCAATGGGCCCTGGAAGGCAAGGGCGTGCTGTTGCGTTCGGAATGGGACATTGTGGACGAACTGGCCCGGGGCGCCTTGCAGCGTGTACTGCCCGACTGGGCGGGCGCCCCGGCCGATATTTTTGCAGTGTGCCCCTACGCCAGCCCTTTGCCCGCCAAAACCCGAGCGTTTATAAAAACCACCCGGCAAGTGTTGGCCAACACACTGGCCGGGGTGGTGAAGGACTAAGCCCTGGCCCTTATTAAACCCCCTTTACTTCACACTGAGGGCCAAGGCTTGCTCCACCTCGCCCTGGGCATTGGCTTGCACCTGCTTGGGCTCGCCCAATTGGATCCGCTCGCTGGCAACACCCGCTTCGGTGAGCGTTTTGCCAAGTTGCTGCTGGCGGGTTTGCGCCAGGGCAAGCAAGGCTTGGGTGGGCACGTCTTGGGCGTCTTGCAGCTTTTGAGCCAACACGGCATAAAAGTCTTTGCCCTTCAACGCGGCCACCTCGGTGTCGCTTAGCTCGCGGGTGTCTTTGAACAGGCTGGTGATTTGCCCCAGCGCCGCCCCAGCCGCACTTTGTTCCAGTTGGCCCGGGTTGGCTTTGCGGTAGCCGGCTTTTAAAGAGGCCAACTCGCCACCGCCAAAGCTTTTTTCAAACAAGGCTTCTAGTGCTTTTTGGGTGGCGGGTGCTTGAAGCGCCAAGGGGCCGGGGTCTTGCCCAGCTTGCAAGGCCGCGCCAGTTTGCTGTGCCACGGCGCGGCGCAGTTGAAGGGCTTGCATGGCCACGCGGTCAGCGTTGGCCCAGGTGCCATTTAACTCCAGACCCAGGTTGGGGCGGTTGTTAAGGGCTTGCGCCAGGGTGGCCAGGTTTTCCCGCTGTGGGGGGGAAAGATTGGTTTTACCCGGTTCAAAGGCCACATTGCCAAGGGCTTCTTCTTGACCACCACCCAACAAGGCCCCCAAGGCACGGAAGGGAGCCGTGGCAATTTTGGAAATGACGTTGCCAATGGCTTTCCACACAATGGCTCCAAAACTGAATTGCGGGTCGTCCAGGCTGCCGGTGATGGGCAAGCCCAGGTCGATTCGGCCATTGCGATCCTCAAGCACGGCCACAGCCAGCTCCAGAGGAAGGTCGCGCCCCTTGGGGCTTTGCACGCGCTCACCCAAGGTGAGTTTGTCGATGATCACCTGGTTGCTGCTGTTGAGCTGGCGGTTTTCAATGTTGTACTTCAGGTTGAGAGACAACTTGCCCGACTCAATTTTGCGGTTGGCAAATGTGGCGGTGTAGGGGGTGAGGTTTTTCATGGCCAAGTTGTTAAACCGCACATCCATGTTTAAAAAAGCGGTGGGGTCGGCCAGGTTAACCGCGCCATTGGCCTTGGCTTGCCCAAACTCATCCACCGTGCCCTCCAAGGCCACCTCGCCCCGCGCATTGGGCTGGTTGCTCAGGCCGTTGACGGTGCCCTCCAGGCTGTGGATGCGCGTGCCAAACGGAATAAACAGCGACTCGTCTGCAAAGTCCAGTTTGCTGTCGGCCACGGTGAAGCGGTCGATGCTCACCGCAAAGGCCGGTGGCTGGGCGGGCTGCGGCTTGCTGGGGCTGGGCTCTGTGGGCGCGGGGCCGTCGCCAGCGGGCTTGGCTTGTTCTACCAGCAAGCGGCTGATGTTGGTGGATTGGTCTTTGGCAATCAACAACGCTGTGTCTAGCCCCTCAAGCTGAAGCAGCCCAATTTGAACCCCTTTGGCGCTGGCGGCCAGGCTGGGGGTGAACAGCCGCTTCCACTGCAAAAACGGCGTGTTGGTGCCTGCCTCGTTCAAGCGCAAACCCGCCACTGTGAGGCTGCCGGTGTAGCTTTGCTGCTGGCTGTTGTAGATGGCCTTGCCCTTGCTGTACACCGCACCGCTGGCCAGGTTTAACTTCACCACTTGCCCAATAAAACCTTGGGCGGGTTGCAGGCCCAGGGCTTGAATGTCCACATTCATGGCCACGGCCGTGGTGGCTGGGTTTACCGTGCCATCCAACTGAATACGCCCACCGTGCGCCACATTCATACTGGCAGCCAGCGGCAGCTCGGTGTTCAGGTTGTGGGTGATGCCGCTGGTTTTAATCTGGATGTTGTTCAGGCCCACTTGAAGGGGCGGTTGTAGGGCTGCATCGTTGTAATTCACGCCCAAGCCCGCCAGCTCCACTTGCTCGATGGCGTAGGTCCACGGCTTGGAGGGCGCAGGCTCGGTGTTTGAGTTGCTTGCAGATGAGGCTTTGGGCGCGGCTTTGGCCGGGCCTGCGGGCACCCACGCTTGAGCCAGGGTTTGCAGGTTGATTTGCCCTTGTGCATTGCGCAGCACATCCACCTGCCCACCCTGCAGGCGCAGGGCTTGCAGGCTGGCGTGTTGCTGGTTCAGGTTGACATTCAATGGCCCGGCTTGAAGCGAGGTGATGCGCAAAGGGTTTGTGCCACCTTCACTGACTGCCAGTTGCCCAAGCGCCAGGTTTTGCAGCGTGAACGTGTTGGTGCCCAGAACAAATTCGCCCTGGTCGAGCGTTAGCGCTTTTAAGCTGGCTTGTGGCGCGCCTTTGCGGGCATTGGCAGCCACGGCAAAGTTGTTCAATTGCAGGTTCATGTTGTGCAGGCGCAGTTCAAGCGGGCTGGCTTGCGGCGTGGGCTCGGCCTCGGTGGGGGCGGGTGCTTCAGGCAGCTTGGTTTCAAAATTAAATGCCAGGTTGAGCGTGCCCTGTGGGGCCTCGGTGGGCAGCATGGGCCCAAGCAACGGCGCCAACTTGGCCACGTTCAAGCCTTTGAGCGAAAGCTCACCATCGACTGTGCCTTGCGCCAGCAGCACCTGGGCCTTTAGCGCAAGTTGAGCGTCCAAAGCAGAGTCTGCATTTAATACAAACTCACCGTTTTGCTCGGCCCGGGTAGAAATATTGCGCAGCTCCAGGTTGAGCGGGGCGAAGCTGGTTTTAAGCCCATCGGCGCTGCGCTGGTCTTCAAACTGAATGGCCCCGTTGGCCAGCACCAAGTGACCCAAGCGCAAAGCGGGCAACTCACCGGGCGGCGGCTGAGGCTCTTCGCTTTTAAAGGCATCCAGCAGCGCGGTGAAATTGGTTTTGCCCTCGGGCAGCAGCACCGTGTTTAGAGCCAGGTCGCGCAGTTCGATTTGGTCCAGCGCCACCAAGCCTTTGAATAGGTCGGTGCCCGACACATCCACATACAAGTGCCCAAAACTCACCAAGGGCTCGCCCTGGGGGGTGGCCAGCGCCACGTCGGGCAAAGCCACGGTGAGCTTGAAGGGGTTGACCTGCGGCAGGCCCAGGGTGAGCGTGTGGCCAGACTTTTGCTGCAAAAACTTGGGCGCCTGCCATTGCACCAAACGGGGCAGGCCCTGCCATGCGAACAGGTACAACAGGGCCACAAAGGCCACAAAGCCGATGAGTAGCTTGGAGCGAATCAGTTTGCGAATAAAAGTCATAAGGCTGTGGTGGTTGGCAGGGTGTGCAGGCATAGCCCAAATTGTACGCTGCCCGGCCAAGGGCGTGTGTGTTGGGGTGGGGGCGTATCTAATGCAGCGGTGGTGGTGTACACTTACGCCTGCCTGCGCGGCTGTAGCTCAGTGGATAGAGTATTGGCCTCCGAAGCCAAGGGTCGTGGGTTCGATCCCCGCCAGCCGCGCCATTCAAATTGTCATGAAGCCGACGAGCCAGATGTGTTCGTCAACCTGCTTGATGCCCATACCAAGCTGGGCTTGCTCAGCGTAGTTCAATCGATGCTCTTAAAAATATCCCTGTAAGGCGAATTCCATCTTTCGATATTATCCCTATAGGGATAATCTTCAAGTGTGTATTTCTCCCTTTAGGGATAAATCCTACCGCTGGTTGCAATTGCGCCAGGCCGACACGATTTCACCACAAGCTTGTGCTTATCCACTCGTTTCCGAAAGGCAGTGGGAGGTGCTGTCGTGCAATAACAGACCTCTTGCTCCAGAAGATGGGAACAGAGCCGTTTTCATGGGGTAGTGGGGGATACTCTTCCCTCGTGAGCCTGAGCGAACCGCGGGCTGAATACCTGGCCGCACTACGCTCAGCGGACCAGGGCGATATCTCCCCACTGCTTGCCTTGCCGCAAGCCGCCCCCTTGACTGAGGGGTTAGGTGGCAGGCGGAGACCAGAAGTTATTCCCGGCCTTTGATAACTGCGTGTCAAGCATGTCCCAAGCGAAGCTGGAGTTTCTGACCATCAGCCCCAGCGCTTCCACCAGCTTTTGCATCTCTTCGATGGCGAGCCTCAGATCGGCCCATTTGACTACGAGCGTGCTTATGTCGACCGGTTGATACTTGTCGGCGACGTGCTGAACTTTTGTATGCGCTGTAACCTTGTCGCGGATGGTCAGGAATCTGTTCATGTATCCACTTGTCGACAATCCGTTCCAAGTGGCTTACGCAGAGGTAAGAATCTCATTGAACTGAGTACGCCTCTCGCTTTGTTCCCTCAACTCTATACGCTGAAGGGCACCCACAATCTCTGGATCAGTCTCTTCCGGGCAGAGGGCAACTGCCGAATCGCGAACCGCTCAAGCAATAGCGATACAAGGCTGAGATCATCGACCGCAGCCATCATGTTTTTGATGCTTGGAGTTCTCTTGTTGGTGTCAAAAGAAAGCTTTGCTATGTCCTGCGTACAGGACAGGAAAAGGGAGTGTCTCAGTATCAAGAAGCCATGTGCCTAGCGACCAGAGCCTCGACGTTTCGGGATTTCCCTGTCGAACAACATTGGTTCAAGGAGCGCATTCCTTTCTCGCAGTCCGATGAAGGCGTCGAGCAGCTGGGGAGCGTGTGCCCCGAGCTTTTCAACTTGCGTTGGCATTTCTGACACCTAACGTAGAAGTGAGGGGCTGCGCGCTTTTGCGCAGTCCCTCTCGACTGCCGGGTTAGAGCTATGTTGTTGCATGCTCGGCCTGCGGCAGTAAATTAAGAAATGCCCAGTAGAGAAAGATGATTGCAATCTTTGCTGCTTCCTCCTCGCCCTTCGTACATGCAACTTTGTATGCCTTCTTCTGAATTGGCTCCCATTTTATTTTCAGCGAGTTAAGCTCTTCAAACGTGAGCCTGTGGTCTTCTCGGTGTGCGTAAGCGTTGCGGATATTGTTGAGCGCCTTGGCAGCCCCAAGAAGTGTGTCGGGTATCACGCCTAGTGCGGAGGCAAGATCGACCTTGAGTTCAAATGTAAGCCTGTGGCGATCAAGGAGATGACTCGGGTGTTTCATGCGGCCCGCGATAAGCGCTTCAATGACTCGCTCGATAAGCATATGGCCGCGAAGTACGGCAGACAACTCAGGGGCATCGAATACGAGCAACTCCATGCCGTGGCGTTCGATGTCATCGTACGTGCCAGCAAGAAAGTCAACGGTGGGAGCGCGCTTTTTTTTCATAGCTCCAACTTGATTTACCGAACAATAAAGGCGATATCCATTTATCCGCACATCGCAAATGATTTTTTTAAATTAATTATTTCAGATATTTGCGAAGCATCGCATGAACAGGATGAAAAATAAACCTTGGTTATTCGCCACCAAATGTTGAGCCTGGAACTCGATTTCGAAGGTCAGATCCATCATCGACAACTGCCAAACCTCACCAACAAGGGCGGTGTTAAGCTTTGGTCAGAATATCCCCAGTGCAGTTTTGGATTTAAGCCAAAGCCTTTTGAACCATGCGCCGTTTAAACCCTAAAAAACTCCTCTTGAGTAAATGGACAGCCGTAACGCCTGTGCGCAAAGAAAAGCATTTCATTGTGAGTAGCGCGATTTGGCCCGACGATGACACACAGCCAGTTGAGCGTTTTGTGCTCGAGGCTGTTCACTCTGGCAACTCTCAAATCATCCATTGGCGCGAGCTTCTCAACGAAGAGCAATGGATTCAGGGGTGGAAGTAGGCGAGCCACCTGCCGAGGTGTATTACTTGGGCTCAATCAATTCCTTCGCATCCAGCCTGTTTTTTCCAACCCCGCTCACGCCAAACCCCACGGCGTAAAAGCGCACGTCATCGTTGCTCACAATCAATTGCCTCAGCATGGTCACATCTTGATTTTTGGGGTCTAGCCACGTCGCCCATTGGTCTTGGGGAATCATCACTGGCATGCGGTCGTGCACTTCTGTCAGCTTAGGGCATGGGGCGGTGGTCACAATGGCGGTGCTCATCACAAGCTCTCCGCTGGCCTTGTCCACCCAGTGGTCGCACACACCGGCCATGGCAAAGTAGGGCGCATGTTCGGGGTGAATGTAAAAGGGTTGTTTGCGAAGGCCGCTGCCTTCGGGCGGTGTTTGCCATTCGTAGTAGCCGC
>NZ_CAXQZX010000027.1:0-2435 GCF_964228395.1 Limnobacter sp. | reverse complement strand
GGTGCTGGCGTACAAAATGGCGCGAGAGGAATTGATCAGCAAACCCCAGCCTTGGCTGCACAGGCCATTTTTTACCGTGTTCAGCAAATCGCCACCTTGTGCGCCAATGCCAGGCACCAGCAGGGGCGAATCGCCCACCAGTGCACGCACGGTTCTAATTTCTTCGGGGTAGGTTGCACCCACCACCAAGCCTACTTGCTGGTGGGGGTTCCAGGCCGTGGTGGCCAGTTTGGCGACTGTTTGGTACAGCGGTTCGCCTTTTTCGGTGTTTAAAAATTGCAGGTCGTTGCCACCTGGGTTCGAGGTGCGGCACAGCAGAAACAGGCCACGGTCGGCATAGGCATGATAGGGCTCGACGGAATCGCTTCCCATGTAAGGGCTAAGGGTTACGCTGTCGGCCTTGTAACGCTCGAACGCTTCAATCGCATATTGCTTGGCTGTGGCGCCGATGTCGCCGCGTTTTGCATCCAGAATGGTAGTGGCGTGTGGCGCTATTTCGTTGGCGTAAGCCAGAATGTTTTCCAGCGCCGCTTCAGCCTTGTTGGCTGCAAAGTAGGCGATTTGAGGCTTAAAGGCACAGGCGAACTCGGCGGTGGCTTTCACAATTTCGATGCAAAAGCGTTCAATTTCTGCGGGGCTTGTGCCATAGCCTTCGGGCATGCGGGAAATGTCTGGGTCCAAGCCCACGCACAACATGGAATTGCTGTGTTGCCAACTGTCAGCCAGCCGTTGAGGAAAGGTAGAAAACTGCGAAAAACGATTGCTGGCCATTGCGTGTGAGAACAGTTGGGAAGTTCAAGTATTGTACAGGATCAGGGCAAGCCCCTAGGGCCAAGCGTGGACCGATGCACTACACTGGGGCACTTTACTGAATGATCGTTCACTTACGTGCCTGCTGCAAAATTATCCCTGCCTCAAATCCAGTTGCTTCTTGGTATTACAGCCATTTGGGGTTTGAACTGGCCTGTCATGAAGTATGCGGTGACTCAGTACCCACCCTTACATTTCCGCACCCTGTGCATGGTGTTCGGTATGGTAGCCATGTGGTTTGTGGCTCGGCAAATGAAGGTGTCGCTCAAGGTGCCGCGTGAAATGTGGGGACGTGTGGCACTGCTGTGCCTGCCCAATATGATTGGCTGGCACTTGTTTTGTATTTTGGCCGTGAAGGAACTGAGCTCGGGCCGTGCAGCGATTTTGGGCTACACCATGCCAGTGTGGGTGGTATTGACCGGTTTGATGTTCGCCCACCCGGTAGGGCGCCGTGGCTGGATCGGATTAAGCTTGGCGATGGTGGCTGCGATGTTGCTGCTCTCTTCTGAATTTGCAGCCATTGCTGGCAGCCCTCTGGGAGTGGTGCTGATGCTGATTGCTGCGGCCTGTTGGGGGCTTGGTACTACGCTGATTCGGCACTATCCCACGGGTTTGCATGCCCTCACCTTTACCCATGCCATGATGCCGCCTACCATTGTGGCCATGGGTTTGGCTGGTTTTTGGTTTGAGGGAACCGATGTGGGTGCGCCGCAAGGTTGGTCGCAGTGGTGGCCAATTTTCTACAACGCTTTTGGTGTGTTCGCATTTTGCCAAGTTGCATGGTTTAGCTTGGCCAAATCGCTGCCACCTATTGTGTCGAGCTTGTCCATCATGATTATTCCGGTGGTGGGTGTGATGGCAGGGAGTTTATTCCTTGGCGAGGTACCGCATTGGCCTGACTTTGCAGCATTGGTTTTGATTCTTGGCGCGATGGCTGTGATTCTCGTGCCGGGGAGAAAGAAAGCAGTTGTCGGCTGAAGCGCGGGTTGCTTGTGCTCCACAGGGCCGGTGACTTGGGAGCTAAACTTGAGCGGTCGCCGCTGCTGTTTGTTGCCAACTCGGCGTGGGTTACTTGTTCCGCACAGAAAACCGCTTGATCCCTTGTTGAATTGATTCTTGCTCACCGAGCTCGGCAAAAGTGCGGGCCGAGTCTCGGTGTCGGCATGAAGCCGACCGCTGCGAATCAACTCAAACGGGGCGGTTTTCTTGAAGTGCGCCCCAAGCAATCCCACTGCCGAGTTGGCTTAAAACCGCCGAGTCGGCTAAATAAACCAGCTGCTCAGCCCAACCGCCACGCATGGTACTTGCCCAACCACAGCAGCACCTTCTCAGGTGCATGCGCCCGTTTCCACTCGCCCGCAGCGTACTTGTTGGCCTCGGCCAATGTGGGATAAGTGTGAATGGTGCCGAGAATTTTGTTCAAACCCAAACCGTGTTTCATGGCCAAAACAAACTCGGCCAGCAAATCGCCTGCGTGCACACCTGCGATGGTCACACCCAGAATTTTGTCTTTGCCAGGCACAGTCAACACCTTCACCACACCATGGGCTTCGCTGTCGGCGATTGCACGGTCGAGGTCGTCGATGCCGTAACGGGTTACTTCGTAGGCAATGCCTTGTTCTTTC
>NZ_CAXQZX010000026.1:0-2854 GCF_964228395.1 Limnobacter sp. | reverse complement strand
CGAATTCACCACTAGAGTCAACGATCGGAAATTCCCGTGCGTTGGCAGATACAATGTAACCACTGACACCAATCCTGCTCCGACCTGTGAATTCAAACAAAATCCGCCTCAAGCACCACTCCGATGGCTTTATTGCGACCGCGCTCACCGTACTGATCGGCTTGGGCGTGTCTGGCGCGCTGCTCGTGGGCGTGGCCTTGGCACTTATTTTCCCCAAGTTACCCGACCTCGATACCCTGACTGATTACCGACCCAAAGTGCCGCTGCGCGTGTTGACTACCGATGGCGTACTCATCGGTGAATTTGGCGAAGAACGGCGCCGCCCAGTCGACATTACCGAGGTGCCCTTGGTGATGCAACAAGCCATTTTGGCGGCCGAGGACGATCGGTTCTACGAGCACGGCGGCATCGACTTCATGGGCGTTGCACGGGCCTTGGTGACCAACGTCACCTCGGGCGGGCGCACACAGGGCGCCAGCACCATTACCATGCAGGTCGCCCGCAATTTCTTCCTGACCCGAGACAAAACCTGGACCCGCAAACTGTATGAAGTGCTGCTGGCCTACAAAATTGAAGACAGCCTGAGCAAAGACGAAATTCTGGAGCTTTATATCAACCAGATTTACCTGGGCCAACGCGCCTACGGGTTTCAATCTGCCTCACAAGTGTATTTCGGCAAACCGCTGCGCGACATCAATGCCGCAGAGGCAGCCATGTTGGCTGGTTTGCCCAAAGCGCCCTCTGCCTACACTCCAATCGTAAATCCAAGCCGTGCCCGTGTGCGCCAGGAGTATGTACTACGCCGCATGAACGACCTCGAGTATCTCGACGATGCACAGTTTGAAGAAGCCTTGAACACCGAGTTGGTGTACCGCAATCGCAAAGCCAACGGCGATGACATCGAAGCCACAACAGGCCTGACCATCAATGCCGACTATGCCGCTGAAATGGCACGCCAGGCCGTGGTTGAAATGTATGGCGAAGAAGCCTATACCTCGGGCATCACCGTGACCACAACCTTGATTGCAAAAGAACAGCGTGCTGCCCAGCGCGCCTTGCGCAACAGCGTGATGGACTATGAACTGCGTCAATTCTTCCGTGGCCCTGAAGGCTACATTGAGCTGCCCAACGACCCAAAAGAAGCCGAAGAAGTCATCGGTGACAACATCAGCGACTACACCGACTACGGCTTTTTACAAAGCGCAGTGGTGCTATCAGCCAGCCCCACTGAAGTGGTGGTGTCGCAAGGCGCAGGGGAGCCCCTAAAACTGACAGGCACAAGCCTGAAGCCTGCAGAAAGCTGGTTAAATGAACGCGCCCCAGCCAACAAACGACTGAAACGTGGTGCTGTTGTGCGTATTTTAAAACGCAAAGACCAGCCCCCCATGCTGACGCAATTGCCTGAAGTGGAAGCTGCGTTTATTGCCATTAGCCCCAAAGACGGCGCAATCCGCGCCCTGTCCGGTGGGTTCGAGTTTTCTCGCAACAAATTCAACCATGTCACCCAAGCCACCCGCCAACCGGGCTCGGCATTCAAGCCATTTGTGTATTCTGCTGCACTTGAAAAGGGAATCACACCAACCACACTGGTGGCCGATGAGCCCATTTTTGTGCCAGCCGACACCCCGGGTGGCAAGGACTGGAGCCCGAAAAACTACGATGGCAAGTACGATGGCCCCATGTTGCTCAAAGAAGGCCTGGCCAAGTCGAAAAACATGGTGTCCATCCGGGTGCTACAAGAAATTACCCCACAATACGGCCAGCGTTGGGCCACACAGTTTGGCTTTCCTGCTGCCAATGTGCCGCCCTACCTCACCATGGCCTTGGGCGCTGTTACAACAAACCCCCTTCAAATGGCCAGCGCGTTTGCCGTATTTGCCAATTCGGGTTACCGCGTCAAACCCTATTTGATTGAAAAAATCACCGATGGCACCGGTCGAATTGTGGCCCGTGCCCGCCCTGCTGTTGCTGGCGAGGAAGCCAACCGTGTAATCGATGCCCGCAATGCATTCCTGACCACCCGCCTTCTGCGCGAAGTGGTTGAGCGCGGCACAGCCACCCGGGCCAAAGTGCTCAACCGGGGAGACATTGTTGGCAAAACAGGCACCACCAACGACAGCCACGACGCCTGGTTCGCAGGCTACAACAGCGACATTTCGGCGGTGGCCTGGGTTGGCTACGACCAACCCCGCAACCTGGGTGCCCGCGAAACTGGTGGAGGCCTGGCCTTGCCAATCTGGATTGATTACATGAAAGTGGCGCTGGCTGATTCACCAGAAAAACCACAAGTGGTCCCCCCAGGCATTGAATACATCGACGGGAATTATTACTACTCCGAATACACACCCGGCAATGGCGTGGGCCGCATCGATGTGAACGGCGGTGGCGACGACATTCCAAGCCTTTTCAATTTCCTGAAAGGCTTGGGCGGCATGCTCGAGGGCAGCGGCGAAGCACCCATCAGTGGCAACCCCACCGCAGGCGATGGTACCAGCCACGCGGCACCAGCCCGCCCGCGAGAGCAGCCGCGGGATGATATTGAACGGCTGTTCGGCAACAACTAAAACGCTTAGAAATTGGGGCAGTTTTGCCCCAATTGGCCACTCAGCAGTTCAACAAAGTGAGTTTTGAAGGGCGTTTTGCTGCGGGTGTCCAGCCATTCGCCATTGGCATACTGATAATGAAAACCACCCGATTTTGCAGCCAGCCACAACTCGTGATTGGCCACCTGGCTGTTTAAAATCATCTTGCCTTTGTCTTCAAAATCAAGGGTTAATACATTGCCCGAGCGCATTGAATCTGCATCAAGGTCCAGCGTATCGACCAAGGATTCAATATACTCTTCTACTTGAAC
>NZ_CAXQZX010000025.1:0-16383 GCF_964228395.1 Limnobacter sp. | reverse complement strand
GGTGGCTGCCACGCCATTGACCAGAATTCGCTCCTGCTTCAACCAGGTTTGCAAACGTGAGCGCGAATACTGAGGAAAAAGTTCTGCCACCACCTTGTCAAGACGTTGTCCGGACTGAGCCATGCTCACCGTCGCTGTAAGAGCGACTGCGCCATCGGCTGAGACGGGTTGGGGTTGATTACCTGAGTTCATGAATTGAATCGATTTTTGTCAATTGGTGAAGGCGCTTGGGCCACAGGGGCATTGCCCGATATAATGAGTTGGTACCGAAGCCCCATTGTTGGGGCGCCGCTAGTTAACAGAGCCCATGAACCACACCATTCAAACATGGCGCAGCCCAAGCCTGCGCGTATTATCTCAGTTATTGCTGCTTGCCGCGCTGGTATTTGTTCTGGCCGCCTGTGGCAACACCAAACAATTCGACGAAACCGAGGGCTGGAGCCCGGCCAGGCTGTACGAAGAAGCCAAGGCCGAAATCGACGTCGGCAACTACCAACGTGGGATCGAACTGCTTGAAAAGCTTGAATCCCGGTACCCCTACGGTCGTTTTGCCCAGCAAGCCCAAATTGACACCGCCTATGCGCATTACAAAGCGGGCGATAACGCTCAAGCCCTGGCTGCCACCGAGCGCTTCATCAAACTACACCCGAACCACCAAAACCTGGATTACGTTTACTACCTTCGCGGGCTGATCAGCTTTAACGAAGACAAAGGCATTTTTGCATTGCTCTCGGGCGAAGACCAAAGCGCGCGCGACCCCAAAGGCACGCGTGCGGCATTCGATGCTTTTAAAGAAGTCGTCACCCGTTTTCCAGACAGTCGCTACTACGACGATTCCAAATCGCGTCTGCAGTACCTGGTCAACGCGCTTGCTCAAAACGAGCTACATGTCGCGCGCTACTACTACCGTCGCGGGGCCTACCTGGCTGCGCTCAACCGTGCTCAAGAGGTAATCCGGCGATTTGAACAGACTCCCTCGATTGAAGAAGCCCTGTTCATCAGCCTGCGGTGCTACGAAAAACTGGACATGAAACCTTTGGCTGAAGACACCAAGCGAGTGATTAATCTGAACTTCAAAGACAGCCCTTACTGGAACATGGACCTGCCCGAGCCCGACAAGGTTGAGGCCAAGTGGTGGCAAGTCTGGAAAGACTGACGGCCCCGCTTACACCAAGCCAAAAACGGGGCTACTTCAAGCCCCGTTTTTCTTTCATGAATTCTACAGCCACCCCCAAGTCACGGGTGCGCTTAAACGGTGGCAGGCTTCGCCACAACAATTTTCCATAGCCCTTCTCGACCAAGCGCCGGTCGCCAATCAGCAACACGCCCCAGTCAGTTTCATCACGAATAAGCCGCCCAGCGCCCTGCTTCAACGCAATGGCTGCATCAGGCAAAGACAGATCTTGAAATGGATTGCCCCCTTGCCGACGAATCAACTCGCCTTTGGCCTGAAACACCGGGTCATCTGGCGGGGCGAATGGCAACTTGTCAATGAGGACCAAGCGCAAACCTTCGCCGCGAATATCCACCCCCTCCCAAAAACTGGCCGCGCCAATCAGCACTGGCTTGGAAGCCGCCCGAAACTGCTCTAACAACTCAGCCCGAGAGGCCTCGCCCTGCACCAACAAAGTCCAATCGAGCGAATCCTCGCTGATGCGTTCAAGGAAATATTCGCCCAACTGCTTAACAGCCCGATGACTGGTGCACAAAAAGAAAACCCCGCCATCGCTGGCTGCAAGCAAAGGCCACACGGCCTTGGCCAATTTCACACTGAACTGGGGTTCGTTGGGAAACGGCAGATTTTCTGGCACACACAGCAAGGCCTGAGATTCATAATCAAAAGGGCTAGGCAACAGCAATTGCTCACACGCATCCAAACCCACTTGAAGGGTGAAGTGCTGAAGATCATTTTTAATGCTTAACGTGGCGCTGGTGAACACCCAGGCCTTGGCCTGCTCTGCGTATAGCTTCGCAAAGGCATTGGAAACATCCAAAGGTGAATCACAAAGCTGCACCGCATGGGCGCTCACACTGACCCACTTCACCGACTGTGCATCCTGGGTATCGCTCAAGAACCAGTTTTGCCAGCGCAGGCACAATTCGCTGGCTCGACCCAACAATTTCACCCAGGCCTCGTTGCGTGCAGACAAAGGGCTTAGCATTTCGATGAGGCGTTCCAAGCGTTCTTCAAAATCGTGGCAAACCACCTGTACGCCTTGCAATGCCATGAACTGCGCTTGGGTTAAACGAGCACTTTCAATCTCAATGCCCACCAAGCGCCGCAGCTCTTTTAAGGCCAATTCCATGGGGCGCAACACAGCGTCCCAATCACCGGCATCTGCGCTCGATGAGCGGCCTTCTATCAGTACATCGCGTAAAAACTCCAGGCACTGCGACGTAGAAACCGCTTGACCAAGAAGTGTGGTTGCAATGTCGGGCAGTTGATGCGCCTCGTCAAATACAATCACATCGCAGGCGGGCAGCAACTCAGCAACGCCCTCCTCTTTGAGAGCCAGGTCGGCCAAAAACAAATGGTGATTTACAACCACCACGTCAGCGTCCAGCGCGTCCCGGCGTGCCTTGTTCACAAAACAATCATTGAGATGCGGGCATTCACCTCCAAGGCAATTGTCTTTGTTCGACGTCACCCAGCTCCACACCGCGGAATCTTCGGGAACCCCGGCACAATCCGCACGGTCGCCAGTTTGAGTACGACCCAAAAACAACTTGACCTTTTGGAGGTGATCTACCTCCCTGGGTGTTGGCAAGCGCGCCTCGCGCAGCGCCCGCTCCAAGTGAAAATGGCACACATAATTTTGCCTGCCTTTGAGTAAGGCAATTTGAAGAGGCAAGCCCAGCGCTTGGCGCACCAAAGGCAAATCTTTGGCAAACAATTGGTCTTGCAAGGTTTTAGTGGCTGTAGAAAGCAACACCCGTTTGCCAGACAACAAGGCTGGCACCACATAGGCGAAGGTTTTGCCCGTGCCTGTGCCCGCCTCAACCACCAAGGCTGAACGCTGCTCGATGGCACGTTCCACAGCGCTGGCCATGGCCAATTGCGAATGCCGAGCACTAAAGCCAGGCAGAGCCCGAGCCAATTCGCCATCTGCCGAGAAAGCCTGTAACACAGGCTGTGTGATTTCAGACATGCGCGGGCTCGGAGAAAATCTGTGCGAAAAAAAACATGTATGCGCGGTGCATCAAGCCGGAATGTCGGGCTCTAGTTGAATTTGCAACAGGGTGATTGCATCTTTGATTTGAAGTTTGCGCTTCTTGAGGCGACGCACCTGCAATTGGTCAAAACCGGGCTGGGCGGTCAACATGGCGATGATTTGGTCTAGGTCGCGATGCTCGACCTGCAACTCCACGATGCGGCGTTTGATCGACTCATTGTCTTCGGTATAAACCATCTTGCCTGTGTGCCTCCGCACGCAAATCCATCATGTTTTCGATTGTAGTGCCAAGCGATGTGGTACTCCACAGGCGACCCGCACGGCATCACCCAAGTGCGTGCGCCATTACTATTGCCTTTGCCTCGCCTGGCGCTTGGCATACTCGTCCAGCCGAATCATGTCGTCTGCCTGTCCTTGTACCTCCAGGTGTGCACGTCGCAATTTCGCACCCTGCAAACGCACATCGTCCAAGCAGCTTGCCACAAAAAAACGTTTGTAACAGGCGATGCTTTGCTGGTTCAATTCATATTCCAGATGCTCCATGACACGCTCGCGGCTGGCCACGTAGGCCTTCGCTTCCTCCAGGGTTGCCGGTGGAGCAGGCGGCTGCGCCCGCAATTGCACCGAGCTTGCACAGGCCGCCAGCACGAGGGTTGCCACCGCGGCAAAAACCAGGCGGCCCAAGGCCCAAACCGCGCCCGCCAAGGCGTTGCACCTGCGGGCAAGCTGACTCAAAAGCTGTGGCACAATGCCCTGCTCGAACAAAAACCACATAAATACGCATCCATGTCGCTTGTACAAACACGAATTATCGCCCAGTTGGCCCAGGAATTGGGTGCCGCACAAACACAAATCCAGTCTGCAGTTGCCCTGCTTGACGAAGGCGCAACGGTTCCCTTCATTGCCCGTTACCGCAAAGAAGCCACCGGCGGGCTGGATGATGCTGTTTTGCGTGACCTGCAAGAGCGGCTGGTTTATTTGCGCGAGCTTGAAGAACGCCGTGCTGTGGTCCTGGAAAGTATTGAAAGCCAGGGGAAACTGACCCCCGAACTAAAAAACGCCATTGAACAGGCGGCCAACAAACAAACCCTGGAAGACCTGTACCTGCCCTACAAACCCAAGCGCCGCACCCGAGCACAAATTGCACGGGAAGCCGGTTTGCAAGCGTTGGCCGATGCGCTTTTAGACGACCCCACAGCCGTGCCAGAGCTTTTGGCCGCGCAGTTTATCAACCCCGAACATCAAATCAGCGACATCAAAGCTGCGCTGGACGGTGCAAAAGACATTCTTGCCGAGCAGTTTTCTGAAAACGCTGCGCTGCTTGCCCTGTTGCGCGCCCGCATCAATGCCGAAGGATCCATTCGAGCCGCCGTGGTTCCAGAAAAAGCCAGCGAAGCCATTAAATTTCAGGACTATTTTGAGCATCAGGAGCCTCTGGCCAATATCGCATCGCACCGTGTGTTGGCCATGCTGCGGGGGCGGGAGCAGGGCTTTCTCACCTTGAAGGTGGACTTGCCCGAGGTTTGGGAAGCTGAAAACCCGCGTGCCCCCCACCCCTTTGAATCCGAAATTGCGCGCCTACACAACATTGACCGGGACGAAACACCAAGGGGCAAATTTTTAAGCGAGGTTTGCCGATGGACGTGGCGTATCAAATTGGCAGGCACGTTAGAGACTGAACTAATCGGCCAATTGCGCGACGCTGCACAGGCCGAGGCCATTGCCGTGTTTGGGAAGAACCTGAAAGACCTGCTGCTTGCTGCGCCAGCGGGTGGTAAACCCACCATGGGTCTGGACCCTGGCATAAGAACGGGGGTGAAAGTTGCTGTCATTGACGCGACGGGGCAAGTGGTGGATACCACCACCATTTACCCCCATGAGCCACGACGCCAATGGGATGAGTCCATCGCGGTGTTGGCCGCCTTGTGCATGAAACACAAGGTGGAGCTGATCGCAATTGGCAACGGCACTGCCAGCCGCGAAACCGATCAATTGGCTGCCGATTTGCTGGCCCGTCACAAAGACCTGAAAGCCGTCAAAGTGATGGTGAGCGAGGCGGGTGCCTCGGTATACTCTGCCTCGGCCTTGGCAAGCGCCGAATTGCCTGAACTCGATGTCAGTCTGCGAGGAGCTGTTTCAATTGCACGGCGCCTGCAAGATCCACTGGCCGAGTTGGTCAAAATCGACCCAAAATCAATCGGTGTGGGCCAGTATCAACACGATGTAGACCAGCGGCAACTCAGTGGCCGCCTGGATGCCGTGGTCGAAGATTGCGTGAACGCCGTGGGTGTAGAGGTCAACACCGCCTCAGAAGCGTTACTCGCCCGGGTATCAGGCTTAAACAGCACCGTGGCCAAAGCCTTGGTGGGTTACCGCAACACCAACGGACAGTTCAAGAGCCGTGAAGACCTGAAAAAAGTGCCGCGCCTTGGCGAAAAAACCTTTGAGCAAGCCGCTGGCTTTTTACGCATTCACGGCGCAGAAAACCCCTTGGACGCCTCAGCCGTTCACCCGGAAGCCTACATTGTGGTTGAAAAAATGGCTGCAAAAACCGGCAAGCCGGTGGGCAGTCTTGTTGGCAACAAAGAAGTGCTTAAAACACTCAAACCCGGCGAGTTTGTGGACGAGCGTTTTGGATTGCCCACGGTGCAAGACATTTTGGTGGAACTGGACAAACCTGGCCGCGACCCCCGCCCCAGCTTTAAAACCGCTAAATTTGACGACCAAGTGCACACCATGGCCGACCTCAAACCCGGCATGACCTTAGAAGGCGTGGTCACCAATGTGGCCAACTTTGGCGCGTTCGTAGACATTGGGGTACATCAAGATGGCTTGGTGCACGTATCGGCTTTGTCAAACACCTTTGTTAAGGACCCACACACCGTGGTTAAAACTGGGCAGGTGGTGAAGGTCAAAGTGCTGGAGGTGGACATTCCGCGCAAGCGGATTTCACTCACCATGAGATTGGCAGACGAACCAACGAAACACCAGGGCAACCATGCCCCCAGCGCGAACAGGGGGGGCAACACAGCGCACAGGTTTAACCACCCAGGGGCTGGCAAACAGAAAGAGAACTTCGCTGGAAATGCCTTGGCCGCGGCTTTTGCAAAAGCGAAACGAAGCCGCTAACCGAGGGGGAAGAGGTTCGCTGCATAGCCGCCGCGAACCCGCTTCTTTTAAAGTGTTTAACCGCCCATCACAGGGTCAATAATTTCTACTTTGGCAGTGATGTTTTTCATGTCCGCGCCAAATTGTTTGTTGTTGTGCCCATCGAAATATGGGCCCGCCCTGTAATGAAAAGTCCCCCCAGGTTTGGTCACTTGTGCCGTAAAGCCCTGGCCAATTGGCTGCCCAGACTCGCTGAGCAATTGCACACTCACCTTGCCGTTGACAAATTTGGCATCTATCCCAAACTTGCCCGGGGGCAGTTGACCTAGCACAATATTTTTACCTCGAAACGCCCTACCAGCCAATACCAAAGTGCCATCGACAACCTTGACCATCGCCTCTGGAAAGCCATCGCCGCCTGCATTGTTGAACAACTGAAATATGCTGAAATTGGTTCCAGAGTGCACATCAAAAAAGCTTCGGAACGAGGTTGCATCCCCACCCTTGAACTGTTTTTTGAACGCAATTTCAGCCCTATTGCCGTTCCAGAAGCCGGGCCGACGATCGGCGGTAGACACCTCGGCCATGATGGTACCCTGAGGTGTTTCAGAAAAATAATCGCCCTCAACATTTCCCTGAGAGCGATAGGCGAAATCGCGGTTTTTGGCCAGATTGTTCAGAGCCTCACTGTGAATAACACCATCATCGACACTACCTCCTGAGGTGGCCATGTGTGAAGCATATTGCGCTGAACTGCCACCAAAAAATGTTTGCCCAGCTTTTAGGTTTTGAGTGTCCCTTTCATACTCCTGCTCCCGAGCTGCCCTATCAGTCGATGCAAGACTTTCCGCCTGAGCAAGCGAATTGTCGGTGAGTACAACCTGAGTGGTCCCATCTTCGGCAGGAGTCACTTGCACCACAGACTCCCCAGACTCCCCGATGGAAGTTAGGGCCTGGTGAACAGTGTTGCTGTCGTGCGCAGCGCCTTGCATTCGTAGCGCCCAAGCAATTTGTTCAGCAACCGTCTCGACCAATTTGGAGGCCTCTTCGTCGGTCACTGGCTTCCCATCAACACGAACAGAAGCCTCGACCCGACCGTGCCTATCCACCACCAGTTTAACTTCTACGTTTTGGCTAGGCTCAGCTGGATTGAGCTGAACACTTCCGTGACCAAGAATTGTTGTTTCGCCGGTCTCTTCGTCATACTGGGTACTTACCTCGAGATTGACAGGGCCGTCGCCCCCTCCCACCTCGTAAGGACCGTCTACCCCCTCACCCTTTGACGACCAATTTATTGCCCCTGAGCCCTGAACCCCGACATCGTGTTCTCTTGAATTTTCGACGTTACGCACATCCACCCCTCAAGTTGAAAAATTACTCCTACAATTTGAGTAACACCAACAAGGGACAAGTTCAGAAGTCGATTGAACAAGCAAATCAGGAAAAGAAAGTAATCTCCGAGAAAGACAGCTACACCTACAGCGAAACAGCGTTTCTCTTAGGCGCATCCAAATACTCTTTGGACTGCATTTCAACGATTCGGCTGACTGTGCGGAAAAACTCGTGGGCCATGGCGCCTTCGGTGTAAAGCTCCTCGGGCTCCACTGCGGCAGACATAATAAGTTTGACCTTGTGGTCGTAAAGCACATCGATCAGCCAAGTGAATCGGCGCGCTTCGGAGGCCATGCCGGCACCCATTTTGGGCACGCCGCTGAGGATCACGGTTTGAAACTGGCTCGCAATTTCAAGGTAATCGTTTTGTGAGCGCGGACCACCACACAGTGTTGGAAAGTCAAACCAAACCACCGAGCCTGCCCGGCGCACCGCCTTGATGACTCGGGACTCAATGTGCAACTCGGCCGGCTCATCGGCCACTTCAGCCAAACGTTCAAAATCCACTTTTAATTGAACATCCGACGCCTCTGTGAGTGGCATCAAGTAAGTGTTCAATTGCGCCAGTGTGCGTCTGCGGTAGTCCACCCCCACATCCACATTGATCACGTCCAACTGCTTGTTGAGTAGGGCTATGGCGGGCATCAGGCGATCGCGGTGTAGCCCGTCTGGGTACAAATCGTCGGGCTTGTAATTGGACGTCATCAAAAACGTAACGCCGTTGGCAAACAGACCATCCAGAAGTCGATGCAGAATCATGGCGTCGGCAATGTCCGACACATGAAACTCATCGAAACAAATCAGGCGGTATCGCTTGGCAATGCGAGCAGCCACTTCCACCAGGGGGTCCTGCACGCCTTTCAGATCATCCAACTCGGCGTGCACACCGCGCATGAATTCATGAAAATGCAAACGTGTTTTGCGTTGCACGGTGACGGAATTGTAAAAGCAGTCCATCAAGAAACTTTTGCCACGGCCAACACCACCCCACAGGTAGAGCCCCTTGGGTACTGCGGGTCGATTGATGAATTTTTTGATCACACTGCTGCGGGCCTTTTTGTATTCTACAAACTCGTCGTAGAACACCTGCATGCGGTCCACAGCATTTTGCTGGGCCGCGTCTGACTGGTAACCGCGCTCAGCCAAAGTTTTTTTGTAATATTCCTGAACGTTCACGATGCAATGGGTAATAAACAAAACGGCTGATGAAAACTCACCAGCCGTTGTTGCAAAGGGGGACTGAGCGCAATTTTAACCGTTCAACTGACGCTTGTCGCAGGCCAAAGCTGCTTCCTTCACCACCTCAGACAAGCTGGGGTGAGCGTGGCAAATGCGTCCAATGTCCTCCGAGGAGGCTTTAAACTCCATGGCCATGACCGCCTCGGCAATCAGGTCTGAGGCGTGACTGTTGATGATGTGGACACCCAGCACTTCGTCGGTGGTGGCGTCTGCCAGCACCTTCACAAAACCTTGTGCATCACCTTGACCCAATGCCCGGCCATTGGCCATGAAAGGAAATTGCCCAGCCTTGTACTTTCGACCTTCTTCTTTGAGCTGCTGCTCGGTTTTACCGACCCAAGCCACTTCAGGAGACGTGTAAATAACCCAGGGGATGGTGTCGTAGTTGCAGTGACCCGCCTGGCCAGCCATGATCTCGGCGACCATCACGCCTTCCTCTTCCGCCTTGTGGGCCAACATGGCACCACGAATAACGTCACCAATGGCGTAAATACCGGCCACCAAGGTTTGGCAGTGGGCGTCTACATCAATTTGCCCGCGGTCATTCGTTTTTAAACCAACCGCCTCCAGGTTCAGACCATCGGTGTTAGGCACCCGCCCGACCGAGACAATCAATTTGTCGCAATCGAGTTTTTGCTCTTTGCCATCGGCGTCGGTGTATGCCACAGACACCCCTTTCTTGCCCGACTTTACGTCGCCGATTTTGACACCCATGTGCATCTTCAGACCTTGCTTGGTGAAGATCTTTTGCATCTCTTTGGCAACACCCTCATCGGCAGCCGCCAAAAAATTGGGCATGGCTTCCAGCACAGTCACATCAGCTCCGAGGCGTCGCCAAACAGAGCCCAGTTCGAGGCCAATCACACCTGCGCCGATCACACCCAGCTTTTTGGGCACAGCACCAAACTTCAAGGCGCCTTCATTGTCGCAAATGGTTTGGTTGTCAACTTCAATGCCTTTTAAGTGACGAGCCTTTGAACCGGTGGCGATGATCACCTGCTTTGCGCTTACTTTTTCTTCGCCGTTGGCGGACTTCACATTCAACTCGAAACCACCGTCAGCCTTGCCAGCAAAACTGGCCCAGCCCTTGATTAGCGTGACCTTGTTTTTTTTGAACAGGTACTGGATGCCACCGGTCATCTTGGTGACGATGTCATCTTTGCGCTTGATCATTTTGGCCACATCCATCTTCGCGCCGGTGACCGTAATGCCGTGGTCCTCGGCGTGATGCTGGATTTTTTCAAACTCTTCGGAAGAGGCCAACAAAGCCTTGGAAGGAATACAACCAACGTTCAAGCAGGTTCCGCCCAGGCGAGGCTCACCTTTGGGATCGTCGTAGGCATTGCCCTCTATACAGGCCACCTTCATGCCCAACTGCCCGGCCCGAATGGCGGCAATATAACCGCCCGGGCCTGCGCCAATTACTACCACGTCGTATTGAGTGCTCATGAATCGTCCTCCTTACAGGTCCAGCAACAAGCGAGCTGGATCTTCCAGGGCCTCTTTCATGGCCACCAAGCCCAGCACAGCCTCGCGACCATCGATGATTCGGTGGTCGTAGCTCATGGCCAGATAGTTCATTGGGCGAATCACGATTTCACCATTCTCGACCACAGCACGGTCTTTGGTGGCGTGAATACCTAAAATCGCCGACTGAGGTGGGTTGATGATGGGCGTGGACAACATGGAACCAAACACACCACCGTTGGAAATGGAGAATGTACCGCCGGTGAGCTCATCTAAACTCAGCTTGCCGTCTTTTGCTTTCTGGCCAAACTCAGCGATTTTCATTTCGATGTCGGCAATGCTCATTTGGTCTGCGTTGCGCACAATTGGAACCACCAAACCACGTGGGGAACCCACTGCGATACCGATGTCAAAATAACCGTGGTAAACGATGTCATTGCCGTCTACCGAGGCATTCAACACGGGGTACTTCTTGAGTGCTGCCACTGCGGCCTTCACAAAAAAGCCCATGAAGCCCAGCTTGGCGCCATGCTCTTTTTCGAACTTGTCTTTGTACTTGGCGCGCAAATCCATCACTGGCTTCATGTTCACTTCATTGAACGTGGTCAGAATGGCGTTGGTTTGCTGCGACTGAACCAAACGCTCCGCCACGCGCGCGCGCAGCCTGCTCATGGGCACACGCTGTTCGGGGCGACCTTCGATGAGCGTGGATGGATCAAGCGGCGCCTTCACCTCGGGCAGCAGGCTGGCTGGCTTGGCGGCTGGCGCAGAGGCCGGCGCAGCAGCAGGCTTTGCCGCTGGGGCAGCGCTGGCACCACTTAGCGTGTTGACAACATCGCCTTTGGTAATGCGGCCGTCTTTCCCGGAACCACTCACCTGCTCGGGCTTCAGATTGTTTTCAGCCATCATTTTTGCAGCCGAGGGCATGGCCACAGAACCATCCACCGTACCGCCCTTGGCTGCCGCCGCGGGGGCAGTTTCTGCAGGCTTTGCTTCGGCTTTTTGCTCAGCGGGTTTGGTTTGGGCTGGGGCTGCCGTGGCACCGGCAGAGGCCTCGGTGTCAATTTTGGCGAGCAACTGGCCAGCCACCACAGTGGCACCGTCTTCGCAAAGCACTTCTACAATCACGCCGGCAGATGGGGCTGGCACTTCGAGCACCACCTTGTCGGTTTCAATGTCGATCAGGTTTTCGTCGCGCTTGACTGCATCGCCGGGCTTTTTGTACCAATTCAAAAGTGTGGCTTCTGCGACAGATTCGGACAGTTGTGGTACGACCACTTCTACGATTGCCATGGAATATTTTCCTTTTTGATTCTTTGTCAAAGGCGGGCAGGGAAAAACTCACCTGCCCGCGTGTGTGTTATTTGGTGATTACAAAACCTTTGAGCTTGCCGAACGCGGCATCAATGAGCGACTTTTGCTGCTCGTTGTGCTTGGCGTAATAGCCAACCGCAGGTGAAGCGGAGGCTGGTCGGCCGGCATAACCCAAACGTTGGCCTTCAGTGAGGTTTTCCAGAATGTTGTGCTGGATCTGGAACCATGGGCCTTGGTTTTGTGGCTCGTCCTGACACCACACCACATCGGTCACATTGGGGTACTTGCGAAGCTCGGCACTCAGTGACTTGTGGGGGAATGGGTACAGCTGCTCAATGCGAACGATGGCAACATCTTTGATGTTGCGTTCGCGACGGTTGGCCACCAGGTCGTAATACACACGGCCAGAACAAAGAATGACCCGCTTAACCTTGGATGCCTCCAGTTCGCCTTGATCACCAATCACGGTGTGGAAGTGCCCCTTGGAGAGTTCTTGCAGGGACGACACCGCCTCTTTGTGACGCAGCAGCGATTTTGGCGTGAAGATGATGAGCGGCTTGCGGAACAAGCGGATCATTTGGCGACGCAACAAGTGGAAAATTTGTGCCGGCGTGGTGGGCTGGCACACCTGCATATTGTTTTCAGCGCACAGTTGCAGGTAACGTTCAATGCGCGCGGAAGAGTGTTCAGGCCCCTGGCCTTCGTAGCCATGAGGCAACATCATGGTCAGACCCGAAGCACGACCCCACTTTACTTCACCGCTGGAAATGAATTGGTCAATGACCACTTGTGCACCGTTGGCGAAGTCGCCAAACTGAGCCTCCCAGATGACCAAGGTGTTGGGCTCAGCTGTGGAGTAGCCGTACTCAAAGCCAAGCACCGCCTCCTCAGACAACACCGAGTCAATGACAGTGAAAGGCGCCTGCCCTTCAGACACGTTTTCGAGGGGAATGTAGGTGCCCTCGTTCCACTTCTCGCGCCCCTGATGGTGCAACACTGCATGGCGGTGCGTGAAGGTACCACGGCCACAATCTTGCCCTGTAATGCGCACAGCGTAGCCAGACGACACCAACGAAGCAAATGCGAGATGTTCGCCCATCCCCCAGTCGAGCATGGTTTCGCCGCGACCCATGGCAGCGCGGTCAGCAATCACCTTTTGAACCAGGGGGTGAACCTTGAAGTTTTCAGGAACAGTGGTGATGCGCTCGGACAGGCGACGGATTTCTGACAAGGGGACGGAAGTATCTGCCGCATCGGTCCATTTTTTGCCGAGGTAGGGAGACCAATCCACAGCAAATTTGCTCTTGTAATTGGTGAGCACGGGATCGGCGCGGTTGTGCTTGCCCTCATCCATGGCTGCGCGGAAGTCAGTCACAATTTTTTCAGCGTCATCGGCGCTCAAAATGCCCTGCATTACCAGGCGCTCGGCGTACAAAGCACGTGTGCCTGGGTGCTGACCAATTTTTTTGTACATCAAGGGCTGGGTAACGGCAGGGGTGTCTTGCTCGTTGTGGCCCAGTTTGCGGAAACACACAATGTCGATCACCACGTCTTGCTGGAACTCCATGCGGAAGTCCAAAGCCAGTTGGGTGACAAAAATAACCGCTTCCGGATCGTCGCCGTTCACGTGGAACACAGGCGCTTCGATCATCTTGACCACATCTGAACAGTACAAGGTGGAGCGACTGTCGCGTGGGTCAGAGGTGGTAAATCCAATTTGGTTGTTGATCACGATATGAACCGTGCCGCCTGTGCCGTAGCCACGGGTGTGCACCAGGTTCAGCGTTTCCATGACCACACCCTGGCCGGCAAACGCTGCATCGCCGTGCACCAGCACCGGCAACACCTGCTTGCCTTCCTTGTCGCCTCGGCGTTCTTGGCGAGCCTTCACAGAACCTTCCACCACGGGGTTCACAATCTCAAGGTGTGAAGGGTTGAATGCCAGCGACAAGTGCATGGGGCCACCTGGGGTGGTCACGTCAGATGAGAAGCCCTGGTGATACTTGACATCGCCAGCGGGCAAATCATCGGCATGCTTGCCTTCGAATTCTTCGAACAATACACCAGGGCTTTTGCCCAGAATGTTCACCAACACGTTTAAGCGACCACGGTGTGCCATGCCGATCACGGTTTCTTGCACACCCAAGGTGCCAGCGCGTTGAATAACCTCATCAAGCGAAGCAATAAAAGACTCGCCGCCTTCGAGGGAGAACCGCTTTTGACCCACATAACGGGTGTGCAGGTATCGCTCAAGCCCCTCAGCAGCTGTAAGGCGCTCAAGAATGCGAAGCTTTTGTTCTTTGCTCAACTGGGGGTTGCCCAAATTGGTCTCGATACGCTCTTGCAACCAGCGTTTTTGAGCCGGGTCGCCGATGTGCATGTATTCGATGCCGATGGAGCGGCAGTAGGTGTCGCGCAGCGCCTTCACGATGTCGCGAAGGGTCATTTGATCCTGACCGAAGTATGTGTTCGTGGCCGAGAAAGTGATGTCCATATCGGCCTCGGTGAGGCCATAGAAGGCGGGATCAAGCTCTGGAATGACCGGCCGCTCTTGACGCTTGAGCGGATCGAGGTCGGCCCAGCGGGAGCCCAAAAAGCGATAAGCAGCCACAATAGACTGCACATGAACCTGCTTTTTGGCCACCTCCAGGTCGGCGGTCTGGATTTGCGGCTGTAGGAAGCCTTTTTTGGCTCGTTGCGCAAACGACTGCACCACTGGCGCATGGGCAACGTCTTTTTCGTTCACGTCACCGTGCGCAGAAGGCACCAATTGCATTTGATCAAAGTAGGCGCGCCATTTTTCGGGCACGGAGCCTGGGTTGTCCAGGTAGGCCTCGTACATTTCTTCGACATAGGGCGCATTGCCCCCGAACAAATACGAGTTTTGCTGAAAAGATCGCATCATTTGCGCTTCACCTTTATCCGAGTTTCTCGTTCAAGATGTGGGGTTCGGACTCGACCGCAGCTACCGCTTTCGGACCGAATCCACACACACGTGGGTTAAACCGCACTCCCCGTCTGGCTTTAGGACTCCTGCCCACCGCCAGATAGCAAAAAACAGCATTTACGCCGCTTTAAGAGTTAAGGCAAAAGCATATCAGATTAGAGGCCCAACCCTAAACCCCGAGTCAGGATGCATTGAATTTCTGTGGTTTTCAGGGTACGACGGGCCTTCACCCAACCGCGCCATTTTCACTCCTTATGGGGATGAAGCCACAAAAAGCAGCCCATAGGATCAAGGGGTATCCAATGGAGGGTTACATGCAAGGCTTGAAATACCGCGGCATTGAAGTACCGGGCAAGTTGGCTGCCTTGGCCAAACACATCGACCCGGTCAATGCGCTGATTGATGACATGAAAGAACTTCAAAGCAGCTGGGACAATTTGAGCCTGCTTGGAGAACTGACGCGGGTGGGCACCGAGATTTCAATTACCAGGCAGCACTTCAAAACACTCTCAGAAAGCCTCAGCAACAAATTAATTGAACAATCGATTGACGATGCAGCGCAGCAACTTGAGTGCAAAGCTCAAAATGCAATCGATGTGCTGGTTCGGAATTTATTT
The DNA here is from genome assembly GCF_964228395.1 of Limnobacter sp. Classification (GTDB taxonomy): domain Bacteria; phylum Pseudomonadota; class Gammaproteobacteria; order Burkholderiales; family Burkholderiaceae_B; genus Limnobacter. The sequence goes on along the minus strand of NZ_CAXQZX010000025.1, from coordinate 1,126 downwards.
GAACGCACGGCTGACATCGGCTTTTTGTGCACAGACCCCACGCTCAGCGAAGACATCATTCGGGGCCCGGGCGAGCTAACCGTGGCTAGGCTGAAAAGCTACGCTCAAAAGTACACCGTGTACCGCAACGTGGTGCTGCTGGACGCTGCCGGGGTGGTGCAATGCGACATGGCGGGCCAATACCCAGCGGGAAGTGCAGCCACCTGGCTGCCCAAGGCCGTGGCCCACAGCGCCACACCCTACATCGAGCGACATGGACCGCTGCTGGATGTGGGCGATGCAAGCAGTGATTTGGTGTACGCCTGGGAATGCGAGCAACAGGGACAGATTGTGGGCTTTGTTGCCTTGCAATTCAATTTGCAACAGGAAGGTGAAACGCTGTTCCAAAAGGTACTCGGCATCCGCAGCGGAATAAACAGCCTTGAGGATCTGCCTTGGACGGTCTGCGGCATCGCTGATGAGAAAATGCGGGTGTTGATGTCCAGCGACAGCCATCAGGTTCCGGCAGGTCTGAATCTGCAACTGGCGGGGGATGGAGCCTGGAAAATTGCACGAATCGGCTCGGTGAGCTACCTGGCCTGCTGCAGGAGCACCCGCGGCTATCAAGGCTATATGGGACCCGGCTGGATGGGTTTTGCCATGGTGCCAGTGCATCAAGCCTTCAAACCCAACGAAACCAGCGGGGTTGATGTCAACCGCCCTGCCCTTCAAGCCCGTGAGGGTTTGATCAAGGAAGAAATTTGCCAATTCCGAAGCCAGGCGGAGCACATCCAGACTCAACTTAACCGAAGTGTTTGGAACGGCAACCTTGGGCAGAAAAAAAACGACACTGGGCTTGGGGACTCATTCAGCAAAACCTTGCTCTGGGAAATCAGCCGCGCCGGCGAGCGAACCAAGCAACTGTTTGAACGGACCTTAAAAGACCTTGAGCAGCGCGCCTTTGATCGCATCGAGGATGAACTGGAAGCCTGCGCCATGCTGGCCATGGACTTGATGGACAGAAACCTCTACGAGCGGGCGAATGACTGCCGCTGGTGGGCCGACAACCCCCTGCTTCAGCGCTGCCTGGGCCCCCCTGGCGACCCGAACCTGATTGCTACAGCGCAGGCCTGCCTCAAGCACATCA
>NZ_CAXQZX010000024.1:0-14247 GCF_964228395.1 Limnobacter sp. | reverse complement strand
CTTGGGGCAAAAAATTGCCGAAGGCACCATGGCCGTGGACGAAGTGGTCGATGGCATTGTGGATGCCTCCATGGATGACAACATGATCGACTCTTCGGCTGACGAAGACAACGATGACGACGAAGACGATGATGAAAGCGGCGATGGCGGCGGCAGCACCTCGGGCATGTCAGCCCGCCAGCTTGAAGAGCTGAAGAAAAACTCGCTGGCCATTTTTGCAGACATCGAAAAGCAGTTTGCCAAGCTGAAAAAGGCCCGTGCTGACAGTGGCTACAACTCAGCCGCTTATAAAAAGGCCAAAGAGGCGATTGCCGACGAGTTCATGAAAATCCGCTTTACTGCCAAGCAGGTGGAGCGTTTGTGCAGCATCCTGCGTGAGCAGGTGGATGGTGTACGCAAAATCGAGCGCGAAATTTACGACATTGCCGTCAATCGCGTGGGCGTGCCGCGTGAGGCCTTCCTTGACAAGTTCAAAGGCCATGAAATTGAGGCAGGCTGGGTGGATCATTTCTCCACCGGCAATGCGAGCTGGGCTGAAACCTTTGCCCGCAACATTCCGTCGATTCACGAATTGCAGCAAAAGCTGGTCGAAATTCAGGACGCTGTGTCGCTGCCCTTAAGCGACCTGCGCGCCATCAACAAGCAAATGGTGTCCGGCGAGAACCGCGCACGTTTGGCCAAGCGCGAAATGATCGAAGCCAACCTGCGCTTGGTGATTTCGATTGCCAAGAAATACACGAACCGCGGTTTGCAATTCCTCGACCTCATCCAAGAAGGCAACGTGGGTCTGATGAAGGCGGTCGACAAGTTTGAATACCGCCGTGGTTACAAATTTTCTACATACGCCACCTGGTGGATTCGCCAGGCCATTACCCGCTCCATTGCCGACCAGGCGCGCACCATCCGAATTCCGGTGCACATGATCGAAACCATCAACAAGATGAATCGCATCAGCCGCCAAATCCTGCAAGAAACCGGCATTGAGCCTGATCCAGCCACACTGGCCGAGCGCATGGAAATGCCCGAGGAAAAAATTCGCAAAATCCTGAAAATTGCGAAAGAGCCCATCTCGATGGAAACCCCGATTGGTGACGATGATGATTCGCACCTGGGTGACTTCATTGAAGACAACGCCACGTTGGCGCCGCAAGATGCAGCGCAATACAGCAGCTTGCGTTTTGTGACCAAAGACGTGTTGGACTCCCTCACCCCACGCGAGGCCAAAGTGCTGCGCATGCGTTTCGGTATTGAAATGAGCACCGACCACACACTGGAAGAGGTGGGCAAACAGTTTGATGTAACCCGCGAGCGCATTCGCCAAATTGAAGCCAAGGCCCTGCGCAAGCTGCGGCACCCCAGCCGTTCCGACAAGCTTAAGAGCTTCCTGGAAGGGGAGTAAAGGTTAACGCGCTGTCAAAGGCGCGTTGGGGGGCTGTAGCTCAGCGGTTAGAGCAGAGGACTCATAATCCTTTGGTCGAGGGTTCGAACCCCTCCGGCCCTACCATTTAAAACAAGGACTTAGGTGCTTCCGGCATCTAGGTCCTTTTTGTATCGAAGGCCGAACAATCAACCAGACCAATCATTTGAAGGGGACACCATGCACACGATATTGGGCTCAAATGGCCAGATTGGCACCGAACTGGCGCGTGCGCTTCATAAAAGCCACACCACCGACATTCGTCTGGTGAGCCGCAAACCCAAGAAAGTCAATGAATCGGATGTTCTGTTCCCGGCTGATTTGATGGATGCCAGGCAAACCTCACAGGCTGTGAAGGGCTCGAAGGTGGCCTACCTGACTGCTGGGCTGCCCATGGATACTCGACTGTGGGTGGAGCAATGGCCGACCATCATGAGCAATGTGTTGGCCGCCTGCGAAGAGCATCAGGTGAAACTGGTCTTTTTCGACAACACCTACATGTACCCGCAGACTTCGGATGTTCAAAAAGAAAACACGCCGTTCAAGCCAAACGGGAAAAAGGGGCAAATTCGTGCCCAGCTCGCCAAGCAGGTGTTGAAGGCCATGGAAGAGAAACGGGTTGAGGCAGTCATTTGCAGAGCCCCTGAGTTCTACGGACCAGGGTTGACCCAAAGCATCACCAACGCCACGGTCATCGAGCCTTTGAAGCAGGGTAAAAAGGCGAAGGTCTTTTTGCGCGACGATACACGGCGCAGCCTGATTTACACCCCGGATGCCAGCCGCGCCATGGCCTTGATTGGCAACACGCCCGATGCGTTTGGTCAGACCTGGCATTTGCCCATCGATGATTCGCGCCTGACTTACAAACAGTTGATTGAACTTGCAGCAAAAACCTTTGGCGTTCAGCCTCGCTACATGATTCTCAAAAAATGGATGTTAAGGCTGGCGGGTTTGTTCAGTGCGCAAATTCGGGACGCTGGGGAGTTGTTGCCACGCTATGAGGCAGACAATATTTTTTGCTCAGATCAATTCAAGGCCCGCTTTCCAGAGTTTAAGGTGACCACGATTGAGCAAGGCCTCAAAGAAATTGCAGCATCCCAGGCCGGTGCCAACGCCACTTAAATGGGAATGGTCACCTCAACAACATCGACTCAAATTCGCGAATCACTTCGGTGAAGGAGTCTGCAGCCACGGTCTCAAGGCGATGCGCCCGCAGTTTGGCCACGTTTTCAAAGGTTAGTGGGTTGCCCTCCAGCACGCCCATGGTCCAATTATCAAAAATGCGGTCCTTGATCGGTGTGATGTGAATGATCCGGCTATCGGTGTGGCGTTTGTCGTCCACAATTTTCATGTAGGTGCGCAACACGGCCAGTTCTGGCCCCTCTAGCACCTGCAAAAAAAGACCGCCGCCGTGTACCAGTACGCCAGTGATATTTGCCTGCTTGTTGTTTTTGCGCGAGGCAAGAAGAATCTCTTCCAGCGTTTGTGAGCCAAAACCGGGCTTGGCCTGGCTGCAATACATTAAGCGGATCATGGCCAGGGCCCTTTGTGTGGAGGTTGATCAGCAACACCACCTCACATGGTAGTCCCAAAGCCACTGGGTGGGGCAGTGGGTTTTCAAGAAACCTCAGGCAAGAAAAAAACTGACACACCAGGGTCGATCCATGGATGGTTAAATCATGAAAAACAGGTGCAATATTTTGTGAATCCGCGGGTCGTCGAAGCTTTTTTCTTGCACACTGTAAATATTGTTGTCGCGTGTTGGTCCCAAGCTGGGCCGACCCCACACTGAAAGGCCGCACTAGATGCCACCACTCCTTGTTCGATGCCTGGGCTTATTGCTGCTCGCACTTCATGTCCACACTGCACATGCTGCAGAGGTGGTACGCGTTGCAACTTCAAAGAATATTCTGTCTTTCCCCGTGGTTGTGGCGCATGAAAAGGGTTTTTTTGCACGGCATGGCATTGTCGTGGATCGTCAAGATTGCGTGAGCGGTGCGCGATGTATGGTTGAAATGTTTGAGGGAAGGGTGGATTTGGCCACCGCCGCTGATCTTCCGATTGCTTTGAATGGCTTGCGGCGGAATGACTTCGCCATTCTTGCCACCTTTGTGACCAGCAATCGGGATTTAAAAATCTTGGTGGACTCCAACGCCGGTATTTCTTCCTTAAAAGACTTGGTCAACACACGCGTGGCCTATGTGCGTGGCACAGCAAGCCAGTATTTCTTGGACACCATGCTGATTTACAACGGCATCGACCCCAACAGGGTGGAGCGGGTACCTTTGGGGGTTGAAGAAGCTTCGGCTGCGCTGCGTGATGGACGTGTGCAAGCGGTTAGTCTGTGGGAGCCGCACATTTCACGCTTGCGCTTGGCCAAAGGTGAGCAGGTGCGTTTGTTAAGCACGCAGCGCGTGTATTTGGAAACCTTCAATCTTTTGGCGCCACGCGATTTTATTGAACGCCATGCGGAGCAGATTCCTGCCATCTTGCGGGCAATTGACGAGGCGATTCAGTTTATCAATACCAACCCACGCGAAGCCTTGGCGCTTTTGGCCCAAAGGCTGGATGTGCCGGTGGCTGTGCTCAGCGATATTTTTGGGGATTATCATTACCGTTTGTCTTTGTCCAAGTCTTTGCCCAGAACTTTAGACAGCCAGGTGCGTTGGGCCATCGCTTCCGGTGAAGTGTCGGCGGGCGTCACGCCTCCCAATTTTTTGAAGTTTATTGAGCCGCGGTTTTTGCGTTTGGTCCGCCCCAGCGCAGTGACGTTGCCGTGATTTTGCTGTGTAGGTAACTTGCCCATGCGCGTTGCAACCAAAATAAACCTGGCAGTCATTGGCACCGTGTTGGCGGCGGCTCTGTTGGTGTTGGGCAACCTGTTTATTTTGAGTGAGCAGTTCAAGGGCATTCAGCGCGCCGAACGGGCCAACCAGGTGACGCGGTTGGCATCTGGGCTACTTGTGTTAACCCAAGAGTATGTGTTGTTTGGCTCGCCCACAGTGGAGGCCTCTTGGATTAAAACCCACGAAAAACTTGCCCGTGCGCTCATCAGTCTGCAAGACGATCGGCAGCCGCCAGCCAACTTGGGTGAAATGATCGTCACCCTCGAGGGTTTGCAGATTCAATTTGAGGAGTTGCGATTGGCTGAAGCAGAGCAAGGGGTGGCCACTGACTTGGCCGCCCAGCAGCGAAGCTTGCTGATTGAACGGTTGATTGCAGAAACCCAGGCGGTGTCTGAAGCGGGGTACTTGTGGTCATCTGCGCTGGCTCGCAAACAGGCAGAAAGCCTGCGCCAGTTGGCGGTGTTGGAATCGGTGGGCTTGAGTTCGTTTGTGGTGCTCATTGGTTTGCTGGTGTGGCTGATGCGCAGGCGTGTGCTGCTGCCCCTTGGGCGCTTGAAACGCACAGCCGATGCCATACGTGGCGGTCAGGAAGACGCGCAATGTGATGTTGCAAGCGCAGATGAAATTGGCGATGTGGCCCGGGCTGTGAATCAGATGGCACAGAGCTTGGCACAAAAAAACAAGCATTTGCGCGAGGCCAATGAACAAATTGAGCGAGCCAGCGTGGCCAAGTCAGAATTTTTGTCCAACATGAGCCATGAGATTCGCACGCCGTTGAATGGCATTGTGGGGCTCACTTATTTGCTGAAGGACACAGCAAGTTCATCGAACCAGCAGTTGCTTTTAGACAGCCTTGAAAAAACATCGCGTAACCTGATCGACCTGGTGAGCGATGTGTTGGACATCTCGAAAATTGAAGCTGGCAGCATGGAATTGGAAGTGCGCCGCTTTGATGTGTTTGAGTTTTTGGACAAGGTGGCGGGGGTGATGACGGGTGCGGCGGCCAGTAAATCGTTGCAACTCACCATCGATGCCGATTCGCACTTGCCTCGCCACTTGTTGGGCGATGAGCTTCGCTTCAGGCAAATCGCAGTGAACTTGGTGGGCAATGCCATCAAATTCACCAAAGAAGGTTCGGTTTCGCTCACCTTGACGGTGGTGCATGCGTCCACCGAACAATACCGCTTGCGGCTCAGTGTGCAAGACACCGGCATTGGAATATCAGAAGAAGGGCAGGCGCGTCTCTTTGAGCAATTCCAGCAAAGCGATGCCTCGGTGGCCAGAAATTTTGGTGGCTCGGGCCTGGGCCTAAGCCTGGTTAAAAAGCTCGTTGAGTTGATGGGCGGCGACCTTGGGTTCAGCAGCCAGGCTGGTGTGGGCAGTCGTTTTTGGGTTGAGCTTCCATTTTCCTGTGAGGCCGACGGACCCACCGAACCCAGTGAGCAACAAGACCCTCTGCCTGAGGTGTTCTTGGTCAGCCAGCGCGATGACCTGATGCAGGCACTGAACTCTGCGGCGCGGTTGGTAAGTTATGCGCCCCGTTGTTTTGCAAGCTTGGCTCAGGCAATCGAGCAACTCGAAGCCAGCGGGTGTAATGCCAGCCTGGCGGGCGTGTTGCTCGATTGGCCTGCCGACGAAACTCAACGCATGCTGTGTGCAAGCCAGCTTGCAAGGCTGAGGCACTTCGGGGTGGAATGTGTATTGCTCATGGGCAGCCACGAGGGCAAAGACGTGCTGCGTTTAAACCTTCGCCAGGCGTTTAAGGCCATGCTGGCCAAGCCCATGACGCCTTTGCAATTAAAGGCAGCATTTGCCGCGGCTCAACAAACCGCTGCAAGTGGCAAAGAGCCCAACGCCATTCCAACACCCGCTTTGCAGGGGCGCCGGGTGTTGGTGGTCGACGACAGTGATTTGAATCTGAGGGTGCTTGAAGGCGTGTTGATGCGCCGCGGCCTGGCCGTGGACAAAGCCAAAAACGGCCTGGAGGCTTTGGCGGCTTTGAGCCATGCCAACCATGGGGTACATGCCGTGGTGATGGATGTACAAATGCCGATGATGAATGGCCTGGAGGCCACAGAGGCCATTCGTGCGCAGCCCTTCAATGCCACCTTGCCCGTGATTGGTTTGACCGGTGAGGTTGCTCCTGAGGACGAAAAACGGGCCCTGGCCAGTGGCATGAATGCGGTGCTGCCCAAACCGCTTCAGCCCGAGGATTTGATGGCGCTCTTGGAGCAGTTTTTTATTGAAGCCACTTGAGATTATCGAGCCGCCACAATCCACATGTTGTCGCTGGTGGGTTGGCGGTCGGCCAAGCCAAACTGCACCACTTTAAGGCCCGCCCGGGTCACCATGTCTTCAAGATCGCCAGGGGTAAAATAATTCACATGGTCTGGCAGGCGGAAGCCGCACCATTTTTCCTGGCGTATTTTTCTGTTCCACGAGCCATAGTTGGGCACCTTGATGATGACCACACCACCGGGTTTCAGCACGCGGCATACCCCTTGAAGCAGGCCCAGCGGCTCAACCTCATGTTCCAAAAACGCGCTCATCAGTACACCTGCATAATGGTCGGCTGGCAGCCGTGCAATGCCGTTGAGGGCGTTGTCGTGCATGATGCTGCCACCTCGCGGTGCAACCACCGCATTGGCTTGCTCGGCAAGGGCCTTGGACACTTCAATGCCGTGGGGGGTGTATTGCGCTGGCAAGGCAGCCAACAGGCCTCCGCCAGCACAACCGATGTCCAATACATGGCCACCGGGAATGTATTTGGCGATCAGTTCGGGCAGCTTGTTGCGCTTAAGAACCTTTTGTCGAAAATGTTTGAAGGCCCGGCTTAAACCTTGTTTAACCGGTTCGCGCTGTTCGCGCGCCTCGCGTTCCTGGGTGGATGTTTTTTCCCAGGCGAACTCTTCACTTAGACGTTCGTACACCGGGGCCCGTTTAAGGTACACAAATTTGCACGAGCTGCATTGCACCATGGGCCACTCTTCATTGCCGTAGGGCAATACATCGGAGGCCTGAGCACTGGCATTGCAGTGGGGGCAGTTGCGGCTTACAACACGTTGACTCACATCCATCTTGAATTTTCTCTCTGCTTGGGCACCATGCCGGTCGGCTCGGCGCTTGATTTATTGTACCTTTCCCAAACCAAACAAAAGAAGGGGATGTTCCATGTTGCGATTGGCCTTGGTGTGGGTATTAAATGCAGTGGCTTTGATGGCCGTGGCCTACCTGCTTCCCGGTGTGGTGGTGGACGGCTTTAAGGCAGCCTTGTGGGCCGCGCTTATACTGGGTTTGGTCAATACTGTGGTGAAACCCATCCTGACCATTCTGACCTTGCCGCTGACCATTCTGACCCTTGGGCTGTTTTATTTTGTCCTCAACGGCTTGATGTTTTATTGGGTGGGCTCTGTGATGGAGGGCTTCCGCGTGTCGGGCTTTTGGTGGGCCGTGTTGGCAGCCTTGTTGTATTCCTTGTTTGCCACGGTGCTTAACGGTGTGGTGCTGCAAGAAAAGGTGAGGGTGGAACGTTTGTGAGTTGCCTGGGCGCCGAGTGTGTGCGGAAGGTGCCTGCACCCTATGCGTTAAGGTTTGCCAACCCCTGGTAGATTAGCCGCAGGGCCAAGGCGCTCAGCAATAGATTCAGGATGCGCGAAAAATATTCCTCAGGGATGCGCTGCAGCAGCCTGGCGCCCAAGATGTTGCCCGCCAGGGTGGCCACACCGATGGCCAGCAGCAGGGGCCAGTGTGCGGCCCAGTCAAACCCCACGGTGGTGAAGGCCACCAGCTTGATGCCATGTTGAATGGCCATGGCCATGCCGTGGGTGCCTGCCAACACTTCTTTGGGCCACTGCCCTTTGGGCAAGACCGACATCACCAGTGGCCCGGTGGCGCCCAACACCAGGCTCAAACCCGTGGTGATGCCACCGCTGCCAGCCGGGTGCCAGTTGGCCAGTCTAAGCCAGCTGGCGCGCCACGTGGCCACCAAAATAAACACACCCAGCAGCACTTGGCCAAACTCGGGTGGAATGAGCAGGGCCAGTGGCGTGAGCAAAGCCCCGCCCAATGCAGCGCCCACTGCAAAGGGCCGAATGTAGGACCAGCATATGTGCTTGCGCTGCACCAGCACGCGGCTGGTGTTGGACATTAACTGAGCCGCTCCGTGCAGGGGGATGAGCATGGCGGGGGGCACAAATTGCCCCATGAGTGCCAGCAACACCACGCCGCCACCCACGCCCATGGCGGCTGTGATGGCCGAAGTAAACAGGGCTGCCAGGCCCAACAGCAGCGCCAGTTCCACGCGGGCTGGCCTTAGGGGCCCAACACGTTGATTTGACCCACGGGCAACTGTTTGCTGACCAGCACCAGGTCGTACAGCCCGGGTTCGCTGAGCTGAAATGCCACGGCATTGGTTTTGCCAGCCACCAGGGGTTTGGTCAAGCCGCTGCCTTCCAGCAACAACTCGTCGTCTTGATCAATAAAAACCAGCAACGCCGCAGTTTTGCCTTGGCGCACCTGCAAGCGAACCGCCTCGGTCAGCAGTTGCCCATTGCGTATGGACACGGAGGGCATGGATTGCGCCTGCTCATCCACCACGGCGGTGGAGGGCGGGGCAATCACCTGCGTTTGCATGTACACATAAGCGCCTGCCAGTGTGGCACTGGCCAGGCCGAGGTAAACAAGGGCGCGTTTGTTCATGGGTTGATGCGTTGGCGTTTGGCGGTGGTTCTTTCCCACATCTGGAGGTATACCTCAGCCGAATTGTACAGGGCTTTCAGCGCCTCGTTGCCGCCTTCCAGGCGCAGCTCCTCCACCCAGTCGGCTTTCAAGCCGTAATGCGCCTGGCCCTCGGTGTTGGCATCAAACACGCGCTCGCCACTTTGTTGTTTGTCAAACTTCACCGGGCTGACCGGGGTGTTGAATACACCGGCCCAGTCTGGCCCCTCAAACAGGGTGAACGGGTAGCGAATTTGGGGTCGGTTTGCGCCGCGTGGGCCCGCCTGCGCCCCCAGGCCGTTGGTGTCGGCACCAAACCCCATCGCAAAGTCAAATTGATTGCTCTTCAAGGGGGCGATGACCTTGAGGTCCTCGGTCCAGCTTTGAGCATTGCCTTGGTAGGGGTAAATAATGCCGCCAGCGGCCAGAATTTTGCGCGCTTGCTCGCGGGTAATGCCGCCATGCGCGCCGTGGGTGGACACCAAGGGGTACTTGGGTTGCTGGCGGTCTGCCATGTCGATCAGGTCCCCTTTGATGGACAGCTCCAAGTGATCCACTTCGATGATGATGCCTTTCTCCATGAGCCGCTTGAAGGCGTATTTGCCTAGTTCTGTGAGGCCGCGGCGGTTGCATTGACGCCGGTTTTCGGCGCTGGGGTAGAGTGGTGCCACGCCGGGGTTGTTGTCAATCAAGGCCTGCGTGAGGGGGTCGTTGCCCAAGCCGGGCACCGAGGTCATCACCGCGCCGGGTTTGCGCAAAATGTAGTCTTGGTAATCGTTCTCGCCACCGGGGCAGTCGTAGGTTTGCCAGAATGCGCCGGTGTCGTAAAAGTTGCCCAGGTTCAACACCGCGCCGTCAAAAATACCGTTGCCACCAAAAGCGTTGTCAAATTCGTGGATGGGGAACATTTGCCGCACGCCTAGCGCATACAAACGGTCCAGTTGACGATCAATTTCGGCTTCGTCGCACAGGTTTTGACCAAATTTAATGCCGCAGTTAAAAAGGTGCGAAATCTCGATACCCAACACCACGGCCAGTTTGCCCTGATTGATCACCTGCCGAGCCTCTTGTGGGCTGGTCACAATGCGGAACCAGCCCCGGCCGGGGCCGCCCTCCTGCGCATCGATGTAGGCCTCCAACTGCTTGGCATACTCAATTTGCTTGACTGCGCTTTCCATCTCATTGCAGTCTTGCGTGGGTGCCCCCTTGGTGTTGCGCACCAGGCTACACAACGTTTCGTTTTCTACCAGGTTGGTCACAAAAATACGCAAGCCGGCCATCCAGGCCCGCTCCAGCCATTTGTAATACAAGCCCTCGTGGGTGAGGGCATTGGCGGCGGGCCAGCTTCTGAAGGTGGGCCAGCCCTGGGTGTCGTGGGTGGCCTGCGGAGTGCCTTTGAACAAATTGTCCACCAGGTCGAGGCGGCCCATGGGGCCGTGGTTGGCTTCGCAACTGCCCAAGGCGTGGGTCACCCCAAAACGGTGGTGGGGCGTGCCGTGGTGTGCGCCACCCAAAAATGTGGTGGCGGTGATGTGGTTATGCACATCGGCAAAGCCCTTTACGGCGCGGTTCAAGCCTGCTCCGGCAAAGGTGCGCCCGGTGGTGTTGGTGCCAATTTCCGGAAAGGCCTTGCAGCCTGTGGTGGGCACAAATTCAAACAGCGTGTCGGTGCTGCTGGCGCTTTGTTCCACGGTGCCCAGCCCTTGGCTCAAGCCGAGCAAGGACAGCTTCATTTGACTGCCGGTATTGACCAATGCAAAACCCCCTCGTTGGTTGGGGTCGGCTTGCACAGTCCACTCAATGAAATCTGAAAACTCGCTGCTGCTGTTCACGGGGTTGCCTGCGGCAGCGTCGGGGGCTTGCATCAGGGTTTCGCTGCTGTTGTGCAGCATGTATTTGCCCAGGGCCGATGGCTTGAGGTAAAACGGCTCGGCGTTGCCTGCGGTGGCTTGGTCTACCCCGTAGCTGCCATCGGTCTTTTTGCTCACAAACAATTGGTTGGCCTTGGACTGCAAGGCAAAGCAGCCGTTGGCAATGTTGAACTCGGTGGGCGCGATGGGTTGTTCAGAGGGAGAGGTGGGTGTGTTCCCCCCACCCCCTGCGTTGGTGCGTGAATCTGAATTGGAATTGCAGGCGGCCAGCGCTGCACACAGCAGCGCCACGCCGATTAGTGGCTGTCTCATGGTGGTTCTCTATGGGGTGCCGGCCATTTGGCCCATAGAGGTAATACTGACAACCCAGCGTTTCAGATTCAGCTTTTACACTGGGAATTCATGGTGCCTGCTTAGGGGATCAGCACCGTGCAGCCTGTGGTTTGGCGGCCTTCCAGCGCGGCATGGGCCTGCACCACATCGGCCAATGCAAAGCGTTGGTTGATGTGTATTTTTACCTGTCCACTTTGCACCACTTCAAACATTTCGGCGGCACTTTCAAGCATTTCGGCTTTGTCCACGGTAAACGACGCCACGGTGGGGCGGGTAAGCACCAGTGAGCCACGCTCGGCCAGCCACTGCAAGGGCACGGGATCGACTTTGCCGCTGGCGTTGCCATAGCTCACCATCATGCCCCGTGGTTTTAAACAATTGAGCGAATCCACAAAGGTCGCCTTGCCCACGCTGTCGTACACCACGGGCACGCCTTTGCCATCGGTGAGCGCCTTCACCCGTTCAACCACATTTTCTCGGCTGGTGATGATCACCTCGGCACAGCCATTGGCTCGCGCCAGCTCGGCTTTTTCTTCGGTCGAGACCGTGCCAATCACCCGAACACCGAGCGCCTTGGCCCATTGGCAGGCGATGGTCCCCACGCCGCCAGCCGCGGCATGAAACAAAATGGTGTCGCCGGCTTGAACCCGGAACACGCGGCGAAGCAGATACTGGGCGGTGAAACCTTTGAGCATCATGGCTGCAGCGGTTTCGAAAGAAATGCCATCCGGAATTTTTACCAGTGGGTGGGTGGGCATGTTGCGAACAGTGGCATATGAACCCAAGGGGCCAGAGCCATACGCCACCCGGTCGCCTACTTGAAATTCGGTCACCCCTTCACCCACGGCGCGCACCACGCCTGCGCCTTCGGTGCCCGGGCAGCAGGGCAGGGGCTGAGGGTACACCCCGGTTCGCCAATACACTTCAATGAAGTTCAAGCCGATGGCCTTGTGCTCTACTTGCACCTCACCTGCTTTGGGTGGACCAAGTTCCAGGTTTTCCATGGTGAGCACCTCGGGGGCGCCAGTGTTGTGGAAGCGAACGATTTTTCCAGACGTATTCATGCTTGTACTCCTGTGCGGTGTTGTTTTTTAAGGGTCAGCAGGGCCACGCCTGCAATCACCAAGGCCGTGCCAGCGGCGTGCCAGGGTGTAAAGGGTTCATTCAATATCCAGGTGCCCAAGGCGATGGTAGAAATGGGCCCCACCATGCCCAGTTGGGACACGCGGGACGCACCAATCAGGCTGATGGCCGTCATCACGGCAAACACGGGCACGAAAGTGCAAAACACCGCGTTGACCAGTGACCAGCCCCACACCGGCAAGGGTTGGTCGAGCAGCGTGCTCAAAGGCTGCTGCAGTGACACCTGCACAAAAATGGCAATGGCCGACACCAGCGTGGCCATGGAGGTGACACGAACGGTGCCCAGCCGTTTGAGCAGGCTTTCGCCCACCACCAGATAGCTGGCGTAGCAAATGGCGGATGCAAACACCAGCACCACACCCAATGCGGTGTTTTCGCTGGTGAGCACGGTTTCGTGACCGTACACCAAAGCCAGCCCCAGGTAACTGATGACCATGCACATCAGCTGCCAAAGTTGTGGCCAGCGTTGTTGAATACAGCAAGTGATCAGAAGCACCAAGGATGGGTAGGTGAACAAAATGAGGCGTTCAAGCCCCGCCGTGATGTATTGCAGACCCATGAAGTCGAACAGACTGGCCAGGTAATAGCCCAGCAGGCCCGCGCTGACGATGAGCGCCCAGTCTTTGGGCTTGAGCTTTTCGCTGCCCGGGTTGCGCCAGGTGGTGTATGCCCATGCCGCCAAAAACAATGGGAAAGAAAGCAGCATGCGCATGGCCAGCAAGGTGGTGGCGTCGACCGGGTAGGCGTACGCCAGCTTCACCACAATGGCTTTGCCAGAAAAAAAGACGGCGCCCAAGAGCGCCAAACCCACGCCCCAAGCCGTGGGTGATCGTTCAAGAATTTCTCGCGTTCGGCTCACGGTGTGCCGCAGGCCTCCTTACAGCCGCTTGATCAGGCTGGAGGTGTCCCAGCGGTTGCCGCCCATGCCTTGAACTTCGGCGTAAAACTGGTCGACCAAAGCGGTAACAGGCAGTTGCGAGCCATTGCGTCGAGCTTCATCGAGCACCAGGCTCAGGTCTTTGCGCATCCAGTCCACAGCAAAGCCAAAGTCGAATTTGCCTTCAACCATGGTGCGTCCGCGGTTGTCCATTTGCCAACTTTGGGCGGCGCCTTTGCCAATCACGTCCAAGGCTTTGTTGACATCCAGGCCAGCATTCATGCCAAATTTAAGGGCCTCTGATAAACCTTGCAACAAGCCCGCAATGCACACCTGGTTGACCATCTTGGTGAGCTGACCGCAGCCCGATTCGCCCATCAGGGTTACGGCCTTGGCGTAGCAAGCCATCACCTCTTTGGCTTGGTCAAAGTCGGCGTGAGAGCCACCGCACATGATGGTGAGCTGGCCGTTTTCGGCGCCAGCCTGGCCCCCAGACACGGGGGCGTCGATGAAACCAAAGCCGGCATCTTTGGCTTGGTCGTACAACTCGCGGGCAATTTTTGCGCTGGCGGTGGTGTGGTCAACAAAGATGGCGCCGGGCTTCATGGCATGAAACGCACCATGCACGCCAGTGCACACCTGCTGCAGGTCGTCGTCATTGCCCACGCAAGCAAATACAAAGTCTTGGCCAGCGGCCGCTTTTTCGGGAGTGGTGGCCATCTTGCCGCCAAATTCGCTCACCCACTTTTCGGCTTTGGCACTGCTGCGGTTGTACACGGTGACATCGTGCCCCGCTTTTGCCAAATGCCGTACCATGGGGTAGCCCATCACGCCCAAACCCAAAAAAGCAACTTTGTATCCCATGTTGATGCCACCATCGCAAAATCGTTGTTCACGGCTTCACTCTAGCGGAATCAACCTGGTTTGGCGCTTCGGAACTACCCTAACTTCATCCACACTTGCTTGGCATTCACAAACTCGCGGATGCCATGTGGGCCCAGTTCCCGACCATAACCGGATTGTTTAATACCACCACTGGGCAGG
>NZ_CAXQZX010000023.1:0-12527 GCF_964228395.1 Limnobacter sp. | reverse complement strand
TTTGGAGGGCGGGCCTCAGTTCAGGCGAGGCTCAGGGAGGGATCAACAGATTGGCCGTCGCAAAGGGGCATGGTCCTGCTTGCTTCAGGGAGCAAGCGAACAATCACAGCCAGCGCAACAAGCCGCATGGACCTGCTTGCCTCAGGGTGCAAGCGATACAAAGGCTGCCAAAAAAAACCGCCAGTCTGGCTGGCGGCTTTTCACTTCAACGGTAGGCAGCAATCAAGCTGCTGGCGCAGGCTGGCTGTTGGGGCTGACTTTCTCCCCACCTCCGCTGCTTGGGCTGCCGCCCGTGGGGGGCGTGCTGCCGCCGGTTGAAGGTGGCCGTGGGTCCTTGCCTTCCATGATGTCGTTGATTTGATCGGCATCAATGGTTTCCCACTCCAACAACGCTTTGGCCATGGCATGGGCTTTGTCACGGTTTTGGTCCAGAATGTCCCAAGCCACTTTGTATTGCGCGTCGATGATCTTGCGAATTTCGGCGTCCACTTTCTGCATGGTCTGTTCAGACATGTGGGTGGTCTTTGTCACCGAGCGGCCCAAAAACACCTCGCCTTCGTTTTCGGCGTACACCATGGGGCCCAAGGCGTCGGTCATGCCGTAGCGGGTCACCATGTCGCGTGCAATCGATGTTGCGCGTTCAAAATCGTTCGATGCGCCAGTGGTCATCTGGTTCATGAAGATTTCTTCAGCAATACGACCACCGAACAAGACCGAAATGGTGCTGAGCATGCGCTCTTTGTCCATGCTGTAGCGGTCGCCTTCAGGCAACTGCATGGTCACACCCAGCGCGCGGCCACGTGGAATAATGGTGACCTTGTGAACCGGGTCGGTTTTGGGCATGAGCTTGGCCACAATGGCATGACCCGATTCGTGGTAGGCCGTGTTGCGGCGCTCGTCCTCGGGCATCACCATGCTCTTGCGCTCTGCACCCATGATGATTTTGTCTTTGGCTTTTTCAAAGTCCACCATTTCAACCACGCGACCATTGCGGCGTGCGGCAAACAGGGCGGCCTCATTCACCAGGTTGGCCAGGTCAGCGCCAGAAAAACCAGGCGTGCCACGGGCCAAAATGGACGGATCAACATCGGGCGACATGGGCACTTTGCGCATGTGCACACGTAGAATCTGCTCACGACCGCGAATGTCGGGCAAGCCCACCACCACTTGGCGGTCAAAACGACCGGGGCGCAGCAAGGCAGGGTCCAACACGTCGGGGCGGTTGGTGGCGGCAATCACGATAATGGCCTGGTTGGTCTCAAAACCATCCATTTCGACCAGCATCTGGTTCAGGGTTTGCTCGCGTTCGTCGTTACCACCGCCCAAGCCTGCACCGCGCTGGCGGCCCACGGCATCGATTTCATCGATAAAAATAATGCAAGGCGCCTGCTTTTTGGCCTGCTCGAACATGTCGCGCACGCGGGCAGCGCCCACACCCACAAACATTTCTACAAAGTCGGAGCCCGAAATTGCAAAGAATGGCACCTTGGCTTCGCCCGCAATGGCCTTGGCCAGCAGGGTTTTACCTGTACCGGGCGAGCCCACCATGAGCACACCGCGGGGAATGCGGCCACCCAGTTTTTGAAACTTGCTGGGGTCTTTCAGGAAGTCCACCATCTCTTGAACGTCTTCTTTGGCCTCATCACAGCCAGCAACGTCGGCAAAGGTGACCGGGTTGGTGCTTTCGTCGAGCAACTTCGCGCGGCTTTTGCCAAAGCTGAATGCGCCGCCCTTGCCACCGCCCTGCATTTGGCGCATGAAGAAAATCCACACACCAATGAGCAACAACATGGGGAACCAGCTCACGAACAGGCTCATCAGCAGGGATGGCTCTTCTTCGGGCTTGGCACGCACTTGCACGCCATACTTCAGCAAATCGCCCACCATCCAGATGTCGCCGGGCGAGTACACAATGCGCTCGCGGTCGTCGGTGGTTAGCGCCCGTACGGTGCGGCCATCCACGATCACGCTTTTGATGCGCCCAGCCTGAGCGTCTTGCATGAACTCGGAATAGGTCATTTCGCTGGAGCGAACCTGCTGCCCTTCAAACTGCTTGAACACAGTGAAAAGCACCAAGGCCACCACCAGCCACACCGCTGCTTTGGAAAACGAATTATTCAATGCCACTTCTCCTTGAGATACCCAACCCACCTTGTTCAGATAAGGCCGGAATTCCCATTTTAAACCCAAGCTCTACAACTTCGCCATCGCTGTATTTGATGACGGGGATTAAGTTTGCTTATGACCCAACCTTGGCCCCTCGGCAAACCCTATTTAAGACCTTTGGCCAGCAAAAAGGTTTCCCGGGAACGGTCCCGGGAGGCCTTGGGTTTGCGAGGCGCCACGGTTTTAAACACCTGTTTCATTTGGTGCACAATGCCGCTGTAAGCCGATCCGTGGAAAATTTTCATGATCAGCGCCCCGTTGGGTTTCAGGTGATTGACGGCAAACTCAATGGCCAGTTCGCACACATGCTCGATTCGGGCAGAGTCTGCAGAAGCCACGCCCGATAAATTGGGCGCCATGTCGCTCACCACCAGGTCGAGCTTCTCTCCTTCCAGGCGCTTGTTGAGTTCTTCCAACACTTCATCGTCCCGAAAGTCGCCTTGAATGAACTCAACCCCGGCAATTGGCTCCATGGGCAGCAGATCCAGTGCGATAATACGGCCATTGATCACGCCACCCGGCCCCACCAACGCCTCTCGCAACACCTGGGACCAGCTTCCGGGGGCGCTGCCCAGGTCGACCACCTTAATGCCCGGTTTGAGCAAGCCTTCGGGCTCGGCAATTTCCTTCAACTTGAAGGCAGCACGCGCCCGGTAGCCCGCATTGGTGGCCATTTTGACGTACGGGTCGTTGATGTGATCATGCAACCAGTTTTTGTTTACTTTCTTTTTGCCCACAACACACCCAAATAAGCAGACTAACCATGACGGACACCGCGATTACACTCACCCCCGCCGAAAAAAAGGCACTCAAAGCACAGGCCCATGCGCTGGACCCAGTGGTGCTAATTGGCGACAAGGGCCTCACCGAAGCGGTGTTAAAAGAAATTGAAGTTCACCTTAACGCACATGGTCTGATCAAAGTGCGCGTGGCTGGCGACGACCGCGATGCCCGCATTGAGTGCGGCCAGGCGATTTGCGAACATTCCGGCGCCGCGCTGGTTCAACACATTGGCAAGTTGCTGGTGTTGTACCGCCCAAAAGCTGAAAATGCCGACAAAACCAAGGCAAAGCCACGTCCAAAGCCCAAGGCACCACGTCAAACCAAGCGCCAGTTCAACGCCAAAGACTAAACCAGGCGGCTACACCTTACTGAGCCGCCGCTTTCACCCCGTAGCGGCCCAAACCCCACACCAGCGCGCCTATCATTTTGACCGAATACAGCACGCTGGATACGGCGTGCATGTTCCCAAACTTTGAACGCAACGCTGAAAGTTCTTGCCCCTCGGCCGTGGCCATGGCTTGACGCATGCCATCCATCACCGGGTGCAGCCAAGCCAGCTCGACCACACACACCGCCACAATGAGCACCATCAGCGCATTTAATTTGGTGCTGGCGCGCATTTGCGAAAATACATTGGGCAGCACCAGCAGCACCACGCTAACAAACACCGAGAACCAGGTGAGCATGTAAAACAGGCGCCCCGCCACCAAGCCCGCCTCGGGACGTGGCAACCATTTAAACAGGCCTGGGGCAACCAAAATGGCCATGAACCACAAGGCACCCAGCCAAATGGCCCAAAGTGCCAGCTCTGCTCCCCGAATGCCGCGACCTGCCATGCTTGC
Organism: Limnobacter sp.; assembly: GCF_964228395.1. Lineage (GTDB taxonomy): Bacteria > Pseudomonadota > Gammaproteobacteria > Burkholderiales > Burkholderiaceae_B > Limnobacter. The sequence goes on along the minus strand of NZ_CAXQZX010000023.1, from coordinate 8,736 downwards.
TTTACCTCATTAGATGTAACGGACTTCCAACACTTCGTATTCGCGCACACCGCCCGGGGCCTGTACATGGGCCACATCACCCTCATATTTGCCAATCAGCGCGCGTGCAATGGGGCTGGAAATCGAGATCAAGCCAGCCTTGATGTCAGCCTCATCGTCGCCCACAATTTGGTACTCCACATCATCGCCGCTTTCCAGATCTTCCAGCTTCACAGTGGCACCAAACACCACGCGCCCCTCGGCATCCAAGGTGGAGGGGTCAATGATTTGCGCATTGCTCAGTTTGCCTTCAATTTCTTTGATGCGCCCCTCAATAAAACCCTGCTTCTCTTTGGCGGCATCGTACTCGGCGTTTTCAGACAAATCACCCTGGGCACGAGCCTCGGCAATGGCGTTGATCACCGCCGGGCGATCCACGGTTTTCAGGCGATGCAGCTCAGCCTTTAATTTTTCTGCGCCTTTAACGGTCAATGGAATGGTGGGCATAACTCAATGTTCCTGCAAATGGAAAGCCGCCTGTTAGCAGCAACGCGCTAAAAGACGGCTTGGGGGTTCAGACAGTCGGCTTAGGCGGAGAGTTCCGCGTGCAGGCTTTGAACGCTGTAAACGTCCATCTTGTTGAGGTGCTTCATGCCCTCAACCGCAGCCAAAGCACCAGCCATGGTTGTGAAGATCGTAACACGGGAAACCAGCGATGTGGTCCGAATGTAACGGCTGTCATTGATGGCGCTGCGGCGCTCTTCAACCGTGTTAACCACCAGTTGAACCTCGCCGTTTTTCAGCATATCCACAATATTGGGACGCCCTTCCAGCACCTTGTTCACCACGGTGCACTCCACACCCGCCTCGGAAATGGCGGCAGCAGTGCCTCGGGTTGCAATCAGCTTGAAACCGAGTTCTTCAAGACCCTTGGCCAGTTTGATGGCGCGTTTTTTGTCTTCGTTTTTAACCGAAATAAACGCTGTGCCAGCCTGTGGCAGCTTGACGGATGCGGCCAGTTGCGACTTCACAAAGGCTTCGCCAAAGCTGCGGCCCACGCCCATCACCTCGCCTGTGGACTTCATCTCGGGACCAAGAATGGTGTCTACGCCGGGGAACTTCACGAAGGGGAATACCGCCTCTTTAACCGAGTAATACTTGGGCACAGGGATGTCGGTGACGCCTTGGTCCGCAAAGGTGCGGCCAGCCATGCAACGGGCGGCAATTTTTGCCAATTGCTTGCCCGTGGCTTTGGAAACATAAGGCACCGTGCGCGAGGCGCGGGGGTTGACTTCCAGCACATACACCGTGTCGTTCTGGATGGCAAATTGCACGTTCATCAGGCCGATCACGTTCAAGGCCTTGGCCATCAATTCAGACTGGCGCTTGAGCTCTTCCACCATGTCAGCCGACAGGCTATAGGGTGGCAGGCAGCAGGCAGAGTCGCCGCTGTGTACACCGGCTTGTTCGATGTGCTCCATCACGCCGCCAATCATCACGGTGTGGCCATCGCACAGGGCGTCCACATCCACTTCGATGGCGTCGTTCAAGAAACGGTCCAGCAGCACCGGGCTGTCGTTGCTGACCTTCACAGCCTCGCGCATGTAGCGCTCCAGGTCTTTTTGCTCGTGCACAATTTCCATGGCGCGGCCACCCAGCACATAGCTTGGGCGCACCACCAAGGGGTAGCCGATGTCTTGCGCGTGGGCAATCGCTTCGCCCTCGGTGCGGGCGGTGCGGTTGGGCGGCTGGCGCAGGTTGAGCTTGCTCAACAACTTTTGGAAACGTTCACGGTCTTCCGCAATGTCAATGCTTTCTGGGCTGGTGCCGATGATGGGCACGCCATTGGCCTCCAAGGCTTTGGCCAGTTTCAGCGGTGTTTGGCCGCCGTACTGCACAATCACACCCACGGGTTTTTCGATGGCCACAATTTCAAGCACGTCTTCGAGGGTGAGCGGCTCAAAATAGAGGCGATCTGAGGTGTCGTAGTCGGTAGAAACTGTTTCCGGGTTGCAGTTCACCATGATGGTTTCAAACCCGTCTTCGCGCAGCGCCATGGCGGCATGCACGCAGCAGTAATCGAACTCAATGCCCTGGCCAATGCGGTTGGGACCACCGCCCAGCACCATGATTTTTTTGTTGTCAGTGGGTTGCGCCTCGCATTCCTCTTCGTAGGTGGAATACATGTAGGCCGTGCCGGTTTTGAATTCTGCCGCGCAAGTGTCTACGCGCTTGTAAACAGGGCGCACATTGTGCTGGTGGCGCAGTTTGCGAATTTCTGCCTCAGACACATCCAGCAAATAAGCCAATCGGCGGTCAGAAAAGCCCTTGCGCTTGAGCAAGCGCAGCACCGGCTCGGTGAGGTCGGCCAGGGTTTTGGTTTCCAGCTCGAGTTCGGTGTCCACGATGTCTTTGATTTGCACCAAAAACCATGGGTCGATTTTGGTGAGCTGGTGTACTTCTTCAAGGGTGAAACCCTTAGCAAAAGCGTCGCCCACGTAAAAAATACGCTCCGGGCCCGGTTCGCCCAGTTCGCGTTCGATCACTTCGCGGTCTTCTGTTTTTTGGTTCAGGCCGTCCACGCCCACTTCCAGGCCACGCAGGGCTTTTTGGAAGCTTTCCTGGAAGGTGCGGCCCATGGCCATCACCTCGCCCACACTCTTCATTTGCGTGGTCAGGCGGTCGTCGGCTTGCGGGAATTTTTCAAACGCAAAACGTGGAATTTTGGTGACCACGTAATCGATGGAGGGCTCAAACGACGCGGGCGTCAGTCCGCCAGTGATGTCGTTCTTGAGTTCATCCAGGGTGTAACCCACCGACAACTTCGCAGCCACTTTGGCAATGGGGAAGCCAGTGGCCTTCGAGGCCAGCGCGGAAGAGCGCGACACCCGTGGGTTCATTTCGATCACGATCATGCGACCATTGGCCGGGTTGATCGAAAACTGAACGTTGGAGCCGCCTGTGTCTACGCCGATTTCGCGCAGAATGGCAATCGAGGCATTGCGCATCAACTGGTATTCGCGGTCGGTCAGGGTTTGAGCCGGGGCCACGGTAATGCTGTCGCCAGTGTGTACCCCCATGGGGTCGAGGTTTTCGATGGAACACACAATGATGCAGTTGTCTGCGCTGTCACGCACCACTTCCATCTCGTATTCTTTCCAGCCAATCAGGCTTTCTTCGATCAGCAGCTCGTTGGTGGGCGAGGCTTCAAGACCGCGGCGGCAAATGGTTTCAAACTCTTCTGCGTTGTACGCAATGCCGCCACCAGTGCCACCCAAGGTAAAGCTTGGGCGAATAATCACCGGGAAGCCATTGGAACCCACCTGCTCGGCAATGCTGCGTTGCACTTCCAGGGCCTCTTCCATGGAGTGCGCCACACCGCTTTTGGCGGAGTCCAGACCAATTTTGGTCATCGCATTTTTGAACTTCAGGCGGTCTTCGGCTTTTTCAATGGCCTCTTCTTTGGCGCCAATCAGTTCAACGTTGTATTTGGCCAGTACGCCATGTTTGGCAAGGTCCAAAGCGCAGTTCAGCGCGGTTTGACCGCCCATGGTGGGCAGCACGGCATCGGGGCGCTCTTTGGCAATAATTTGCTCTACCACCTGCCAAGTAATGGGCTCAATGTAGGTGACGTCGGCCATTTCTGGGTCGGTCATGATGGTGGCCGGGTTGCTGTTGACCAGCACCACGCGGTAGCCCTCTTCGCGCAAGGCCTTGCAAGCCTGGGCGCCAGAATAGTCGAACTCACAGGCTTGGCCAATCACAATGGGGCCAGCGCCGATGATGAGGATGGTGTTCAGATCGTTACGCTTTGGCATAACTTCCCTTTAATTTTTAAAAATTCAAAACAAAACCGCGCGGTGCAACTGCCCTGCACCACAAGCCCCCGCTTAACGCTTGGCGGCTTGCATGTCTGCGATGAATCGGTCAAACAACTCGGCCAGGTCGTGCGGGCCGGGGCTGGCTTCGGGATGCCCCTGGAAGCAGAATGCCGCGCGATCGGTGCGCTCCAGCCCTTGAATGGACCCATCAAACAGGGACACATGGGTGATGCGCAGGTTGGCGGGCAGGCTGTTGGGGTCAACGGCAAAGCCATGGTTTTGGCTGGTAATGGCCACACGCTTGGTTTTCAGGTCTTGCACCGGGTGGTTGGCACCATGGTGGCCAAATTTCATTTTCATGGTTTTGGCGCCACTGGCCAGGGCCATCAGCTGGTGGCCTAAGCAGATGCCAAACACGGGCAGCTTGGTGTTGTCCAACACATGCTTGATGGCAGAAATGGCGTAGGTGCATGGCTCGGGGTCGCCGGGGCCGTTGCTTAAAAACACGCCGTCAGGGTTGAGGGCCAACACTTTGTCAACGGGGGTTTGGGCTGGCACCACGGTCACGCGGCAGCCGCGCTGCGCCAACATGCGCAAAATATTGCGCTTTGCGCCGTAATCATAGGCCACCACATGCAAGGGGCGTTCACCAGTCTGGAAGTGAGGTTCCTCAGAAGCCACGCCCAGGGTCCATTCGCCCTCGACCCACTCATGGGGCTCTTTGCAGCTAACCACTTTGGCCAGGTCCATGCCAGCCAGACCGGGAAAGCCGCGGGCCAGCTCAACAGCGCGTTCGGCGCTGAACGCCTCGCCACTGCCCTCGGTAAGCAAACAGCCATTTTGAGCACCCTTTTCGCGCAGAATGCGGGTGAGCTTGCGGGTGTCAATGCCAGCAATGCCGGGCACGCCGTGCTTTTTAAGGTAATCGGCCAAAGGCTGGGTAGAGCGGAAATTGGACACCAGCTCTGGCAGGTCTTTGATGACCAAACCCGACAAATGCACGCCGGCTGATTCTTCATCTTGGGGATTGGTGCCCACGTTGCCGATGTGCGGGTAAGTTAGCGTAACGATTTGGCGGCAATACGAGGGGTCGGTCGCAATTTCTTGGTAACCGGTGAGCGAGGTGTTAAACACCACTTCGCCCACTTGTGTGGTGGGTGCGCCAAAGGATACACCCTCGAACACAGTGCCGTCCGCGAGCGCGAGCAAGGCGCGCGGGTGTGCGCTTGCAACTAATTTTGACAAGGGAAACTCCAGTTGGGTGCGACAAAGCCCGGGGAACCGATAAGCCCCCGCGCAGGCGTTTGCCTGGGAATTGTTTAGCTAACCAAGCATTATACCTGCAAAAGGGGCTTTCAGCCAGCCCGGTGGTGCGCTCAAGGTGCGGGCGTTGCCGCCTCACGGGCTATGCGCCGGCCATACCAACACAACACAGCCACCGTGATGTACATCAGCAAACCGTAAACCGCCACAGGCAGCGCCATTTCGGCGCTTTGCAACAGCGACAAGGCGATGGTGAGGCCCAAGGTTGAGTTTTTCACACACATCTCGATGGACACGGTGAGGCTGTCTTGTTTGGTGAGCCCAGTTAAGCGCCCACCCAACATGCCAATGGCCACCGCGCCAATATTCATCAACACCACGGGCAGCCAAGCCTGCTCAAACCAACTCACGATGCTGTCGCGCTCTGAAACCATGATAAGCACAATGATGGCGATGAGCACAAACATGGCGAACTTGTTGATGGCGGGCTCGAATTTTTGCGACAGCTCAGGCTTCTTGGCCCGTATGAACATGCCCAACATGACTGGAATAATCACAATGACCATCATGGTCACCAAGGTCTTGATGAATGGCAACTCCAACTGGGTGGATTCCCCCAAAAACCAGTGCAATGCATAGGCCATGTAAAACGGAATGGTGAGCACCGTTAAAAGGCTGGCGATGACGGTGAGGGTAATGGACAAGGCCAGGTTGGCCTTGGCCAGGTAGGTGAGCACATTGGAGGTGGTACCACCCGGCATGGTGGCGGTTAATACCAGGCCTGCTGCCAGCACCCCGCCCCCAATGGCCCCGCCGATCGCAAAACCCAGCAAAGGCACACCCACCAATTGCAACACCGTGCCCACCACCACGCCACGGGGCTGCTGTTTAACGCGACGGAAGTCTTCCACGGTGAGGCTTAAACCCATGCCCACCATGATGATGAAAAGCGACACCGGCAAGCCGATGGTGATGAATGAGTTGCCCAGCATTGTGATTGTCTCCCGATATTTTGTTGTTATTGCCGGGTAACTTTACTACGAAACCGAAGAAAACTCCTTCTTCACCAATGCTTCCAGAAACTCGGCCACCACCCGCGTTTTCAGCGGCACCTGGCTGGTTAGCCCAGGGGGAAACACAATGAACATGGGCAAGCCGCCATGGGCTGGGTTGTCGCAATACCAGTCTTTAAGAATCTCCACCAAATCGCCGTTGGCCAGTTCGTTTTGGATCATCCACGGGGCGCTGCGCCCCACCCCCAAACCTGCGTGTATGGCTTTAACCACCATCATGGGGCTGGAGCAGGTTAACCAGTGGGTGACACGGTGTTTCTGGCTCGGGCCCTTGCCATGCTTGGGCCAGAACTCCCAGTCTTTGGCTTCACCACGCTGGGCAAATGCGATGCATTGATGGTTGACAAGGTCTGCGGGGCTTAATGGCTCACCATGCTTTTGAAGGTATGAGGGAGCGGCGTACATTTTTCGCCAAATGGTGGCAATTTTTTTGGCGCGCAGGGTGGAGTCGCTCAATGGCCCCACCCGCAGGGCCAAGTCCAGCCCCTCTTCAACCAACAGGGCGTTTCGGTTGGACAAATCCACCTGCAATTCCACCTCAGGGTACTTGGCATGAAAGGCGGGCAGATGGTTGGCCAAAATTCGCTCGCCCACCACCACGGGCAAACTGATGCGCACCACCCCTTTGGGCAAACCGCTTTGCAATTGGGCAATCGCATCGCGGGCCAGTTGACGCGCCTCAACCATGCGCCGCGCGTGTTGACGATAAATTTCCCCAGCCTCGGTAATTTTAATTTGCCGTGTGGTGCGGTTAAACAGCCGGGCACTGAGGTGGGCCTCCAACTGCGCCACCGCGCGGCTCACGCTGCTTGGGTTTTCGCCCTTGAGCTTGGCCGCGGCAGCAAAGCTGCCCGTGTTGGCCACCAACAAAAAGGTTTCTGCGGCTTGCAGCTCGTTGAAATTATTGCTCATGATGCACCAGTGAAGTTCATATCAATGCATTTATTTGCACTTACTGCATGAATACCATGAACTCACATCACCACACAAGGAGTGTGAATCATGAACGAATGGCCCGAAAACTTCACCGGCATGGACGTGGACGGCAGTGCAATCAACACACTGTCGTTGGCGGTTAAAACAGCGCTGTTTGCTGTGTTGCTCACCAGCTCTATCGGTTTAGCGCAAGCCGCCGGCCTGGACCACATGGCCAGCGCCCAATGGCTGGCGCTCAGTGATGCCTGGGCGGGCTGGTTTGCCGATGGCGCTGTAAGTGGGTTTGATGCTGCCGGCGCCATGGCGGCAGCCTGGTAAGGCGTGTATGCCCATTTGATGCGGCGGGCGGCGGGGCATACCGGCCCTACCGCTGCCCCACACGCTGGGGAGGCCAACGCCACCAGCACAAGCCCGCCCACCACAAAAAGCACAACGGCAAAGTGGGTAAGCAGCACAACATCGGCGAGCAGGGCGCTGGGCGTCATGTCATCAGACCAAACAAAAATCCCCTCACATTGGAGGGGATTCTTTCACAAACCAGGTGTGTTTGCCGATTAGAAGTTGGCCACGGCCATTTCTGTAACAGCTTCGAAGCCAGCCACCACGCTGTCACGCAGGCCGGGCACGGTGCTGAGCACGTGGTCGGCAAAGAAGCGCGATGTGAGGATTTTGTCGCTGTAGAAGCTATCGGTTTCGCCAGCCTTGATTTTGGCATCGGCAGCCAGCAATGCACGGGCCATTTGCCAACCCGCCACGGTGATACCGGCCAGCTTCAGGTAAGGCACGCTGCCGGCAAACACGGCGTTGGGGTTGCTCTTCATGTTGTTGCACACAAAGTCGGCCACTTCAAGCATGGCGGCGCGGGCGGCGTCCAGACGGGTGGCCACGGCCTTGGCGTGGGCGCTGCCCAGTTCGTTGAGTTGGCCCACGGTGCGGGCCATTTCAGCGGCCAGGGCCTTTACCACAGCGCCACCATCGCGGGCTGTTTTACGGCCCACCAGGTCGTTGGCCTGAATGGCAGTGGTGCCTTCGTAAATCGTCAGGATTTTGGCGTCGCGGTAGTGCTGGGCTGCGCCGGTTTCTTCAATGAAACCCATGCCGCCGTGCACCTGCACGCCAGTGGAGGCCACTTCGATGCTCATTTCGGTGGACCAGCCCTTCACCAGTGGCACCAGGAATTCGTACACGGCCTGGTTTTGTTGGCGAGTGGCTTGATCGGGATGGTTGTGGGCGGCGTCGTAAGCGGCACCAGCCACACAGGCCATGGCGCGAGCAGCTTCAACCTGGCTGCGCATGCTCATCAACATGCGCTTTACATCGGGGTGGTGAATGATGGGCACGGCTTGGTTGGCCGAACCATCTACCGGGCGGGACTGCACGCGGTCGTTGGCGTAGCGCACGGCTTGCTGGTAGGCTCGCTCGGCCACGCCAATGCCTTGCACGCCCACCTGGAAACGCGCGGCGTTCATCATCACAAACATGTACTGCAGGCCTTTGTTTTCCTCGCCCACCAGGTAACCAATGGCGCCCTGGCCCACGTCGCCTTTGTTGTCGCCATACAGCAGCACAGCAGTTGGGGAGGCCTTGATGCCCAGCTTGTGTTCAATCGATGCGCAATACACATCGTTGCGCTTGCCCAGAGAGCCATCGTCATTGACCATGAA
>NZ_CAXQZX010000022.1:0-7178 GCF_964228395.1 Limnobacter sp. | reverse complement strand
CCCAACCGCTTGGTGTTTGTGACCATTGATGCCATTGGCGCTGGCAACGTGATTCAAGACCGCCTGAAGGCTGCTGTTGCTCAGGCCGCCAACACGCAGCCCAACAATGTGTTGTTTGCTCAAACCCATACCCATTCCGGGGCCGACCTGCAAGGCTTGTGGGGTGGTGTGCCCAACAGTTGGCTAGATTGCAAAGACGCGGACCCCGCGCAGGCCTGTGACCCGGCTGTACAACAGGGCCTGTACCAACTGGCCGCGCAGGCCACGGCTGAGGCCATGGCCAATTTGCAGCCTGCCGAGGTGCGTTATGGTCAAACCTTGCTGGAGGGCGAGGCGCGTCTAAACAATTTTCGGCGCTGCGACCCCGAAGACACGCGCACACCCGACCCCCATCTCACTTTGTTGCAGGCGCGCGCCAGCGATGGCTCGGTGTTGGGTGCCGTGCTGAACTATTCTGCACATCCCACCGTGCTGGGTTTGAGCAACAGGCTGGTGCACACCGATTGGGTGGGCGGCGCCCTGCGTACCTTGGAGAGCAATTTCAAATCCACTGTGTTGTATTACAACGGTGCCATTGCCGATTCTTCGCCACGCGCGCCAGCCGGTGAGGATCCCTACGAGCGCGCCAATTCGTTGGGCGTGCAAGTGGCACAGGCCGCTTTGGTGGGCCTGGCCAACCCTGTGGTACTCAAAAATGGCATGCAGGTTAAGCATGCCAACGCCTTGTTGCCCGTTACCAATCCTTTGTTTGTTGGGGCGGGTGTGTTGCGTAGCTTCAATGGCTATTACAACTTTACCCCAGCCGGCGAGCAACTGGCCCAATTGCCGGGGTACGACAATCTTCCTCAAGCTGCGCTTTATGCGCAAACCGCGGTGAGTCGAATTCGGCTAGGGCAGGGCGACGCGCCCGAGCATACACTGGAGATGGTGAGCATTCCGGGTGAGGGCTCACGTGGGCTGGCCGATTCGTTGCGCGCACGATCCAACAGCCCCATGATGATGCTGGGCCTGACCCACAATTCGCTGGGCTACATTCTGACAGAGCAAGAATTCGGCGGTGGCTTGTTTGAGTGCCAGTCGTTTTATGAAGAAACAGTCTCGCTGGGGCCTTTAACAACCCCAGCGTTGAACCAGCAGGCATACAGCGTTTTGTTTGCGCAGTAGGCCTGCACGGCCAGGTTCAAGTGATGTTAAAACGTGGACTTGGCCTTGTCGAAGGCGTCTGTGATGTTGTCCCAAGCCTTGTTGGCGCCGTCTTTCAGGCTGTCAAATGCTTCGCTTGACGCATTCTTTAGCTCATCGAGCTTGCCTTTGCCCTCGGCCAGTTTTGCCTCCAGGGCGTCAATGGCCTCATTCAATTCTTTCTTGGCATCGGCTGATTTTCCATCGGCCTTGGCTTTGAGCTTGTCCAGGTCGGCCTTCCATTCGTCCAGTTGGGCGTTCAACTTGGCTTTGTAATGTTCAAGATCTGCCATGTGGGTACTCCTTGTGGTTGCTACAAAAAATCAGAATAGCCAAACCATATGACACCCCTCGCGTTTTGAATCGAAAAATGCTTCTAAACGCGAGGCCGATGTGTGCATGGCAATTGATTTATCAGCACCCCAACCCCATTATCAAGCTTACCCCCAATGTTGTATGCGTAAAGCCCCATGTCCTTGTTTGAAACCACCGAGTTGTTGGTGTTCGTCAATGTGTTGTTGCAACAACTCGGTGCCCCCGTGCCTGCAGTGCCCACCATGATCGTGTCGGCAGGTTTGGCAGGTACCCTGCCCGGGGTGTTGCTGCTTGGCGTATTGGCCACCTTCGCGTCTCTGATTGCCGATTGGGCCTGGTATCTGGCTGGTCGCTTTTATGGTTACAAGGTGCTGTCGGCCTTGTGCAGGTTGTCTCTCAATCCTGAATCTTGCGTCAGCCAAACCGAAAGCAAGTTTCGGGTGTGGGGGCCTTGGTCTTTGGTGGTGGCCAAGTTCATTCCAGGTTTTTCCACCGTGGCGCCGCCCATTGCAGGCGCTGTAAAAATGCCACTGTGGAAGTTCACTCTGGCCTCGGCGCTGGGGGCTTTTGTGTGGGCCATGGCCGCCTTGCTCACGGGTTGGTTATTTCAAGGGGAGGTGCAGTGGTTGCTCCAGCAAATGCAGGCCAATCTGTTCTCGTTTTTGCTGGTGGCCGGTTTGGTGTTGGGTGTGTGGTTGGTGTGGAAGCTGTCCCGGCGCTATGCCTTCCAAGCCCGTCTGCGCATGCCCAAGCTACCCGCCGGTGATGTGCTGGCCTTGGTGCGAAAAGGCGAATCGCATCTGCGGCTTTTGGACCTTCGGCCTGCGGTCATTCAAGAGGCCGAGCCATTGGCAGGTTGGCAACCCGCCACGCCCGAGACCGCATTAAGCATTGCAGCCCAGTGGCCTCGGCACGACCTGATCGTGACCATGTGCGCCTGCCCCGGCGATGTCAGTGCAAGCCATGTGGCCACCGCCCTGCAAGAGGCTGGCTATTGGAATGCCAAGGCCATGGACGGGGGCTACCAAGCCTGGGTTGAATTGCAGAAGGGTCACCATGGCGGCCAGTCCCCCCACCGTTTGCCGACGGTGCACTAATTTTTGGTGGCTTTGCACCCGCCTTGCGCGGCAGGGGGATCTTATCGTGTAACTTTTGCAGGCTTCCGAGCGAATACAAGTGGCCCGAGCCGCTTTAAGCGCCTGTATACACCCTACTCATTTGGAATGTTGATGACTGCATTTTTCCGTTCCCTGTCTGCGGCGTTTGGTTTGGCCGCCCTGTTTGCCATGTCCGCGCCAGCATTGGCACAACAACAGGTTATTCAGTTTGGTGTGGGTTTGTACCAGCCCGACAAAGACAAAAACGACGCCACCTACACGCCGCTGGCCAAATACCTGGAAGCCAAGCTGGGTATGCCCGTAAAGCTGCGCACCGTAAGCAGTTGGGAAGGCTTGGCGAAATCGCTCGCCAATGGTGAAACCGACATAGCCTTGATGGGCCCCTGGGGTTATGTGCTGGCCAACAACGAGGCCCGTGCTCAGGCGGTCGCCACCATCGAATACGAGGGCAAGCCCGAGTATTACAGCATCATGGTGACCCACCCCAACAGTGGCATTAAATCGGTGGCTGACCTCAAAGGAAAAACCTTCGCTTTTGGTGACAAGGGCTCCACATCCGGTTATTTGATTCCTTTCCATTTTTTCCAGAAGCAGGGTATTAATCCGGACACCTATTTTTCCCGGGTGATTCACACCAGCCACCAAGCCATTGAAACCCAGGTGGCCCAAGGCACCATTGATGCAGGTGCAGATTACAACCGCAACCGCGACGCCATGATTGCCGGTGGTTTGATTCGCGCTGAGGATTCCCGCATCATCTGGACATCAGACCCCCTGCCCAACGATGCCTTTGCAGTGAGTGCCACCCTGTTTGAAGACAAAGCCTTTGTGGCCAAATTGCAAGCCGCCTTACTCGCTATTGGTGAAGAACTTAAAAAGCAACCCGACTTGCTTCCCCCTCGCTACACCGGCTTTGCCAAGAAGGACAACAGCTATTACAAGCCCATCCGCGATGCGGGTTTGGCCACAGGCAGGTTACAACCCAAGTAAATTTGGCTGGTGCGTTTGATGCAAGCGTGGACATGGCGCAGCGCCCTTCGCGGGCGCTTGGGTTTTGGTGGTTTGGTGTTGTTGTACGCCGCCATCGTGGTGGCTTGCGTCTATAGCCTGGTTAGCGCGGGCGACCTGTCCACTGGCCGAAATCCTTTGGGTAATTTGCTCAAAACCCTCTCTGAGTTTGCACAACCCAGTTTTTTGGACGTGTGGCTGGGCGACCCCAACTACCAGTACAAAAGTGACGACGGCACGGTGCTGCGCACCGAAAACCGGCAAGAAGTTGAAAGGCAGTGGCTTGTCCAGTTGGGCTACGCCACCTGGACCACCTTTAAAATCGCTACATTGGGGTCCTTGCTGGGGGCCGTGTTGGCTTTGCCTTTTGGTGTGCTTAGTGCAAAAAATATTCGGGCTCCCAAGGCTTTGGCGGTATTGAGCCGCTTGGTGCTGGATACCACCCGCTCCATCCACACAGTGGTGTTTGGTTTGGTGTTGGTGGGCATTGTCGGTTTAGGCCCCACGGCTGGCATTTTGGCCATTGCGCTGCACAGCATGGGCACTTACGGCAAGTTGTTTGCCGAGTCCATTGAAACCCTGGACATGGAGGCCATCGAGGCCGTGCGCGGAGTGGGTGCCAGTGCATCGCAAACGTTTTTCTGGTCGGTCTGGCCCAGTGTGTTGCCACAGTGGGTCAGCAGCCACCTCTACATTTGGGAATACAACATCCGCGATTCCACCATTCTGGGCATCATTGGAGCGGGTGGTCTGGGTTTGTTGATTTCCGAGTCGGTGGCCTTGTTTCAGTGGGGGCGTTTGTCGACCATTTTGTTGGTGGTGGTGGTCTTGGTGTCCGTGTTTGATGCCATCAGCCGCCGCATTCGGAGCGCCTTGCTGTGAACCACAATTTAACCCCCTGCATTGCCCTGAATGGGGTGCGTGTAAACATGGGTGCAAGGTGTATTCTGGAGGTGCCCAGCCTGCACATTCAGCCTGGTGAAAAAGTGGCCGTGTTGGGCCGCAATGGCGCAGGCAAATCCACGCTGCTGCGTTGCTTGAATGGCTTTGTTCGTCCTGCAGAGGGCTCAATTCAAGTCAATAATTTAACAGTGTGTCCAATTCGTCGCGAGCGAGATCTTCGCATTGTGCGTGCCCAGGTTGGGCAGGTGCTACAGGGCTTGCACCTGGTGGGCCGGTTGACCGCACTCGAAAATGTATTGGTGGGTGGCTTGGCCAGCATGCCATTGCTGCGCAGTTGGGTGCGTTTGTTTACGCCCGCAGAAACCGAGCGCGCGCAAGCCGCCCTGAGTGCGGTGGGCATGCTGGGGCTGGCCAGCAAACGGGCAGACCAGTTGTCGGGCGGCGAGCGCCAAAAGGTGGCCATTGCCCGCATGTTGATGCAGCAGCCTCGCTTGGTGTTGGCCGATGAACCCACTGCGGCGCTTGACCCCACTGCATCCGAAGAAGTGTGCCAGTTGTTGTTGCAATGTGCCCAACAAGCCACCTTGCTGACTGTGGTGCACAACACCAAACTGGTGCCCTTGCTGAGCCAGCGGGTTATTGGTTTAAAGGCTGGGCGTATTGTGCTGGATTGCCCCAGTCACGAGTTGAGCCAGGAGCATCTGGACTTTTTGTACGAGTAATGATCGATGAGCCGCAACGCATCGGGCCGCCATTGCCCCATACGCTACCGTTATAGCCCTTCACGGATTGCCTTGGCCCGCGAGCACCGCTGCGATGTGCTGTACGTGGTGGGCGGGCTGTATGGCAACCCCTTTGCCCTGCAAGCCATTGAGCGGCTGGCTGCCTCGGAACAGGGGCGAGTGCGAATTTGTTTCAACGGCGATTTTAATTGGTTCAACACCGACCCGGAATGGTTTGCGCGCATCAACGAGCGTGTGCTGCAGCACGATTGTGTGCTGGGCAATGTGGAGGCCGAATTGGGCCAACCGTTGGATGTGGAAGACTGTGGTTGCGCCTATCCCGACGATGTGGACCAGGGTGTGGTAGACCGCTCAAACCTGATTCACAGTGCGTTGAAGGAAGTGGCCCAAGAACACCCGGACATGCTGGAAGTTCTTTCGGAGAAACCTTTCTACGCCCGTTACCGCGTGGGAAAAATTCGTGTGGGCGTGGTGCATGGTGATGCGGAGTCGCTGGCCGGTTGGCGCTTTGACCCCAAGCATTTGGCCAAGCCTGAGGAGGCCTCTTGGCGAAAGCAAATGTTTGCCCAGGCGCGTGTGGATGTGTTTGCCAGCAGCCACACCTGCACGGCGGCGTTTCATCATGAAGACCTGGGCGATGGCGCCTTGGGCTTGGTGTGCAACAACGGTGCGGCCGGCATGCCCAGTGCCAGCGGCAGTCTGGACGGGCTGTTCACCCGCATTTCACTTCGGCCTTTTGCTCACCCGCATTTGGTTTACAAACAAACCAACGTGGTCAACGGTGTGGTCGAGCAGGTGCGGGTACAAATCCCGCAAGACGAATGGCAGCGACATTTTTTACAGCAGTGGCCGCAGGGCAGTGCCGCATACACTTCGTATTTCAAGCGCATCAGCCAGGGGGTGTAGCCCCCGGCGTTGGCGCCACTTTGCCAAATCTAGCAGCAGGCCACTTCCCCGTCTGAACGTGGGTCGGCGGCGCCTTCCATCACACCATTGGGGTGGCGCACCACGGCACCTGCATGGCCCATGGTGTCGCTAAACGCCTCGGGCAGCACCTCCAGCACATGGCCCGCATCGCGCAGTTGCTGCACCAAGGCCGCATCAAAGCGGCTCTCCAGCTTGAGTGTGGTGCTTTGCTCACCCCAGGTACGGCCTAGCAACCACCGCGGCGCAGTCACTGCCTGTTGCAAGGGTTGGTTAAATAAACCATAGCGGCTGAACACGGCGGCCTGTGTTTGTGGCTGCCCCTCGCCCCCCATGGTGCCGTACACCATGCTGCGTCCATCTTTAAACCGCGCCATGGCCGGGTTGAGCGTATGGAATGGTTTGCGGCCGGGCTCCAAGCTGTGCAAGGCGTCGGCTTGAAGAGAAAAACTGATGCCACGGTTTTGCCACATCACCCCGGTGGATGGGCACACCACACCCGATCCAAACTCCCAGAACACGCTTTGAATAAAGCTGGCGGTGCGGCCTTGGGCATCGATGCAGCCCATCCAAATGGTGTCTCCTTGCCAGGGGTCTTGCGGCCAGGGCAGGGCCTGAGTCATGTTGATTCGCTTGGCGCGCTCGGCCAGTGCTTCGCGGCTTAAAAAGTCGCTCGGGTTGACGGTCATGTAGGCGGGGTCGGTGCAATAGCGGTCGCGCACCAGGAAAGCTTGCTTGGTGCATTCAACCATGCCGTGCAGGTAATCAAATCCTTCGGCGTGCTGCACACCCAGGGTGTCGAACATGCCCAAAATCATCAGTGAGGCCATGCCCTGCGTGGGCGGAATCATGTTGTAAATCGTGCTGTTGTTCAGCTCGGTTTGCAATGGCGTAACAAACTGCGCGTGCTGGTTGGGCAAATCGGTCAGCGCGATTGGGCTGCCCACCCGGTGCAGGTCTTCGGCCATGGCCTGTGCCAATTCGC
>NZ_CAXQZX010000021.1:0-4533 GCF_964228395.1 Limnobacter sp. | reverse complement strand
CGGGCTCTATCACCTCCACCACATGCTGGCGGCGCGCCGCATACATCAGCATTAACTCGGCCTTCACGTCCATGGCCTTGTGCAAAACCAGCTCCCGAATGGCTTCGCCCACTGGCGTGCCGCCGGGTTCACGGGTTTGAACGCACACCAGCCCCATGTCCTCTAGCTTTGCTTTAACACGGTTCATGTGGCTGGTCTTGCCCGCCCCATCCACGCCTTCGAAGCTGATTAAATATCCGGGTTTGGTTTTTTTCATTCGGGTTTAGCGGCCAAGTTGGTATTTGCGCACGGCGTTGTTGTGTTCATTCAGATTCTTGCTGAAATAACTGCCGCCGTCACCCTTGGCCACAAAATAAAAATAAGGCGTATCTGCCGGTTTGGCTGCCGCCATCAATGCAGCCCGCCCCGGGTTGGCAATCGGCGTGGGAGGGAGCCCGGCGCGTGTGTAGCTGTTATATGGCGTGTCGGTTTGCAAATGCTTGCGAGTCAGGTTGCCATCAAACGCAGCGCCTACGCCGTAGATCACTGTGGGGTCGGTTTGCAACAGCATGCCCACCCGGAGTCGATTAACAAACACGCTGGCCACTTTGGGTCGGTCGGCCGCCAAACCGGTTTCTTTCTCAACAATTGAGGCCAGCTTTAGCAAGTCGTAGGGGCTTTGCACGGGGTGGTTGGCCATGCGTGCCGCCCAGGCAGCGTTTAACTCCGCCTGCTGTAAACGCACGGCACGTTCAATCAGCTCTGAAAGCTTGGAGCCTGGGGAATATTTGTAAGTGTCAGGGTAAATCCAACCCTCTAGATGCTCGCCCGGCAGTTGAAGCTGCTTGCCAATTTGCGAAGCATTCAAGCCTGGAAAATCATCCAGCAGATCCCCTTGGGCGCGAAGCCTCTGGAGCAGCGTGTCGGCGGTATTTCCTTCCACCAAAGCGACGGTGCTAAGCAAACCCTGCCCCTTGCTTAACAAATCAACCAAGCCCATGGTGCTGGTGCCTGCGGGTATTTCATAGCGCCCTGCTTTGAGTTGGCCATCGGCGCCTTTCAGGCGCGCTGCCAATACAAACCATTGCGGGGCAACCTCAAGCCCCTGGGCATTTAATTCGCGCGAAATGGCGCGCACACCCAAGCCATGGCTCACGTGGACATCCAAACGGTCTTGTTTGCGGTCAATTGGCGCATAAAGCGCATGGGCCACCCAAGCTGCGCCCAACACACCCAGGGCAAACAACGCCAAAAAAAGGCGGCGCATGGCCAACGCCAAGCTCGATCCCGCCTTGTTTGCACGAGGCTTGGAGGGCTTGGTCTTGGGCTTTTGAGCAGGCTTTTTGGGCAAACTGGGCATTGATGTTCATGGGCTTGGATCAGGGTAAGGCGAGACCTTACCAGAAGCCACTACAATAATGGAAACCTTGGAAATAATAGCTGGAATCTTTTCGGGACAAGAAGGAATTCGCCATGAGTAGCAATGTGTTGAACCGTTGGGGCGTGATCGCCGTAGAAGGCGATGATGCCGTTGCCTTTTTGCAGGCACAACTTAGCAACGATGTGGCTGGTATGCCGAACCAGGCGCTGAGGCTAGCCGCATTGTGCAATGCCAAGGGGCGCATGCTGGGCAGTTTTTTTGTAATACGCCGGGCCGAAGGGGTGTTGCTGATTACCCGAAGCGACGCTTTGGAAGCCTTAGTCAAGCGTTTGTCGATGTTTGTGTTGCGGAGCAAGTGCAAGGTGCGCAATGCCTGCGCCGAATACTCGGTGCATTGGGTGGCCAACAGCCCCGTTGGCAAACCCATGGCTGTGCAGCAAGGTCAAAGCGGCATGCTACAGGCCAGCCTTCGCGCCCTGCCATCGGGCCATTTGCCCGGGTTTGAACTGCAATCCGCCAATGGTGAACATGGCCAAGCAACAGGCAACGGGGCTGATGATGAATTTGAGCATGCGCTGATCACATTGGGCCTGGCCTTTGTTTGCAAAGCCAATGTAGAAATGTTTATTCCCCAAGCGGTTAATTTTGATTTGGTGGGTGGCGTTAGCTTCAGCAAGGGGTGTTACCCGGGGCAAGAAGTGGTCGCCCGCAGCCATTACTTGGGAAAATTGAAACGCCGTGCATTTCTGGCTCATGGCCAGGCGGCTCAATCGTTGGAAGCAGGCACCGATGTATGGCTGGAAGGTAAAACCAACGAGCCCGCGGGTTTGGTCATCAACAGCGTTCAAAGCGGTGGCCGCCAACATTTGTTGCTCGAATTGCCCGTAGAGGACGCGCTGGAGCCAGGCAACAAGTTTTTCGTGCAGCTTGATGGGCAAGGGCCAATTGCCTTAACGCTTGCCCTGCCACCCTACGACGTGCAGCAAAAAGGCAACCAATTTGAAGTGGCTTGATGAATCAAAACATTCAATATTTTGTTTATTACCGGGTTGAGCCAGCGCATGTCGAGCAGGCCATTGCATGCGCGCGTGGTTTGTTTTCAACTTTGGCGAGCAAGCAAATTGCCACTGGGCAGTTGTATCAGCGAACAGAGACAGGCAAACCGTATTACACCTTGATGGAAGTTCTAAGCCCGGCGGCATCGGCACACACCGAGGCCGAGGATTTTTTGCGGCAAATCCAGCCCGATGTTGAGTTGGCCTTTGCTGAATTGCCGGTCACTGTAGAGCGCCATAGCGAAGTGTTTAAATACCTTCCGGAGTAATTGTTCCATGTGCCTTGCAGCCCTTGCTGTGAATTGTCTTGCCGAATGGCCGCTTATTGCGATTGCCAATCGGGACGAATTTCACAACCGCCCCAGCCAGCCTTTGCACACCTGGACCGAGGCGTCGCCAACCATTGCTGCAGGGCGGGACCTCCAATCGGGTGGAACATGGATGGGTATTGGCGCCAATGGCCGATTTGCTTTGCTCACCAATGTGCGAAGTGCGGCGCTTCAACGCGGCGACCGCGCACCCAGCCGGGGTGCATTGGTGGTCAACGCGTTGCATGGGCAAATGCCAAGCATGGCAGAAGCCCCTCTTTACAGCGGCTTTAATCTCATCGCTGGGCGCCTCGTGGCCCCGCACGGCACGGGGGTTGAGGTGGAGTTGGATTACACCACCAACCAACTCGACCACGGCCCACAGCCAACCCGTTTGTCAGCAGGGGTGCACGCCCTGTCCAATGGGGCCTTGGATTGCACTTGGCCAAAAACCAGCAGGCTTTCCCAGGCCATGTTTTCTCAAATCGAGCAATGGCAAAAGCCAGGCAATACAAGCTCACCGAGCTTGGACATTAAAACGCTGGAGGCATGGGCCTTTGATGCGTTGGCATGCACGCAACAAGCACCGGATGAGCACTTGCCCAATACAGGTGTTCCTTTGGAGTGGGAAAGAATGTTGTCAGCCATCAAGATTGTGTCGCCTGTCTATGGCACACGAAGCAGCGCAGTGGTGGCAGTACATGCCGATGGCCAGGCGTACTTCACCGAGTGGACTTACCTGCCCGATGGGAATGTTGCAGGCGTGGCTCGCCTGCAACTGAAGCTGATTTAAACGGCGTAGTCCATGCACTGGCGCGCACTTCGCACCTGCCCGATCAATTGTTTAACCTCTTCATGCGCTGGGTGAATTTGGTAACCATCCAGCGCCGCCTTGTCAGTAAACACAGTGTACAAACACACATCGTACGTGCATTCAAGTTCGCTTCCGCCCAAGCCCACTTCGATTTCCAGCATGCCGGGGATCACACCCTGCAATGCCATCAGTTTTTCTTTCACCAACTGCATGTTTTGCGCTTTGGTGTTGCCCAGGGCTTCTTCCTTGAATTGCCAAAATACGATGTGCTTGATCATGATTGCTGCTCAAAAGTTAAACGGGACATACATAGTCTTTGAATTGCTCACGCAACTTCAACTTTTGTATTTTACCTGTGGCCGTGTGCGGTAGCTCGTCGACAAAGGCCACATCGTCAGGCAAACAATATTTGGCCACCTTCCCTTCATAAAATTTCAGCAATTCCTCTTTGCTTACCTCGGCACCGGGTTTTTTAACCACCACCACCAAGGGGCGCTCGTCCCACTTGGGATGTTTCACGGCGATCACCGCGGCCTCGTGCACCGCCGGGTGGGCCATGGCCACGTTTTCCAGATCGATAGAACTGATCCATTCTCCGCCCGATTTGATGACATCCTTGCTTCGATCCGTGATTTGCATGTAACCGTCCGGGTCAATTTTGGACACATCACCCGTGGCAAACCAGCGCTTGCCGGCCTTGTCTTGGCTGAAGGCTTTTTCTCCCTCGCCACCATAGTAACCATTGACCACCCAATGCCCACGCACCAACAAATCGCCGAAGGCCTGGCCATCCCAAGGCAAATCTTCGCCGTCATCGTTCACAATGCGCATGTCGACGCCATAAATTGCGGTGCCTTGTTTTTCCAGTACTTTCTGGCGTGCTTCCAAGGGCAGCTCGGCATGTTTGCTTTTTAAGCGGCACACTGTACCCAATGGGGAAAGCTCGGTCATGCCCCAAGCGTGTATCACCTCCACCCCCAGGCTGTTCAATGTACG
>NZ_CAXQZX010000020.1:0-11692 GCF_964228395.1 Limnobacter sp. | reverse complement strand
GTACGCGGCACTGGCCTTGCTGGCCTGGAAGCTTTCGCCATCGGGTGTGAGCATGCTAAGCCAAACCGCTGCCACCGCCATTTACTTGGGTTTGGTGCTGGTGTTTGCCTATGACACATTCAGCGCCTACCGCGTGAACCAAGAGATTTTTAGAACCCCGGTGCCCGCCATTCACCAATACAAGTTCAAACAGGTGGCCGTGCTAAACGTTCTTTACTTTGCCACCTTCGGATCAGAACTGGCAGTGGTGTCCATGTTGCCCCTGTTTTATTCCGAAACATTCAGCCTTGACCCGGTTTATGCAGGTCTGGTGGCCTCCATGTATGCCTTCATGAACCTGATGTCCCGCCCTGGCGGGGGCTGGATCAGTGATCGCTTTGGCCGCAAAAAAACCCTGCTCATCCTGACCGCCGGCTTGGCCGTGGGTTATGCGCTGATGGGCATGACCAATTCGAGCTGGCCTTTGTGGCTGGCGGTGATCACCACCATGGCGTGCTCATTTTTTGTGCAAGCTGGCGAGGGTGCCGTGTTTGCGGCTGTACCGCTGATCAAGCGACGCCTAACCGGGCAAATCGCAGGCATGACCGGCGCATATGGCAATGTGGGTGCAGTGGTGTACCTCACCGTGTTGTCTTTTGTAAGTTACCAGGCCTTCTTTTTTGTCATCGCACTCACCGCTGTGGCCGGCTTTGTTACTCTATTTTTGATGGAAGAACCCAAGGGCCACATGGCCGAGGTCAATGAAGATGGCACCGTGGAGCTGATCCGTGTGGGTTGATCAACCATGAACACCACCCTGCAGGTGGCCTTTGGCGCATGCTCGCAAGCTGGCGCCAAGGCGAACAACCAAGATGCCTTTGCGGCCTTGTGCGGCCAGGGCGACGCTGCACTTTTAAAAGGGGCCGCAGCAGTGGTGGCGGATGGTTTAAGCTCTTGCAGCCAAGCCCATGTGGCCAGCCAAACAGCCGTGACCAGTTTTGTCGAAGATTACTTTGGCACCCCAAACAACTGGAGCACCCAAAAATCGCTGAGGCAGGTTGTTGCCAGCTTAAACAGCTGGATGCATCAGCAAAATGCGGGAGCAAACAACACAGGCAACCGCATGATGACCACGCTGGCTGCTGCGGTGATTAAATCCAACACCTTGCACTGCCTGCACGTTGGGGATTCCCGGGTGTACCAAATGCGTGCCGGGCGTTTGGACCAGCTCACCGAAGATCACAGCCGCACCGAGCGTGGGCACACCTACCTCGCCCGCGCAGTGGGTGCAGATCGCCACGTGGACCTCACTTACAGCACCCACGAAGTGCTGCCCGGCGACCTGCTGCTGTTGTGCACCGATGGCATACATAGCGTACTCAAACCCGCGGTGTTACAGGCCACCTTGGCCAATGCAGAGAAGCAACACGACCTGGAGGCCTTGGCCCGCCAGTTGGTGGCACAAGCACTGGCTCAAGGCAGCCAAGACAACCTGACCGCCCTATTGGTGCGAATTGACGCCCTCCCCCTTGAGACTCTGGAAGAAACCCATCAACGCCTCACCAGACTCCCCATTCCGCCGGTGCTGAACATTGGCAACAAGATCGATGGTTACGAGGTGCTGGATATTATTTTTAGCGGTACGCGCAGCCACATGTATCGCGTGCAGGACCTACACGACGGGGCGCAATACACACTAAAAACTCCATCGCAAACATTCGCGGATGACCCGCTTTATTTGGATGGATTTGCGCGCGAAGAATGGGTGGGCCAATGCATAGACCACCCCAATGTGATGAAAACCCATGCGCCCAAAAGGCCCAAGCAATTCATGTATTACCTAGGGGAGTACATCACGGGCATTAACTTGCGCGAATGGATGTACGACAACCCCAAACCCAGCCTCGATGCAGTCAGAAAAATTGCAAAACAGGTGCTTGCTGGCCTAAGGGCATTTCAGCGCGCCGACATGGTGCATCAAGACATCAAACCCGAGAACATCATGCTGGACCAACACGGTCGGGTCAAAATTCTGGACTTTGGCACTGTGCTGGTGGCCCGCACCGACGAATTGGTGTCGCCGCTGGATAAATCCATCCCACAAGGCAGCGTCAATTACGTGGCACCAGAATACCTGTTGGGCGAAGCTGGCAGCGTGCAGGCCGATTTATTTTCTTTTGCAGTGGTGGTGTACGAAATGCTGACCGGCCACCTTCCCTACCCAGAAAAAAACAGCAAACAGACCACGTTAAAAAGCTACCGTGCACTTAAATACATTCCTGCCAGGCAATGGCGACCCGACCTGCCGCTTTGGGTAGAGGCATGCCTTCAAAAGGCACTGCAACCCAACCCCATGCACCGCTATGCGGCATTGTCAGAATTCATGCACGACCTCACGGTACCCAACCCCAGCCTGGAGGCCGAGCTGCTTCATAAGCCCTTGGTCGAAAAAGATCCTCAACTGCTTTGGAAAGTCGTCGTCTTGGTGCTGCTCGCCCTCAATGCAGTGCAACTGTATTTGCATGTCAGTTAATCATCACTGATCTTTGACACATCACATTGCGTAACAGAATAAAGATTATATTTTTTACGCCAAAAGAAACAATTTCGTAATGAATCCAAGTATGCTTGCGTAATCATGTAGCACTGAAAACAAGAAGAACGACGTTGGCTAAACCTGTCAGAAAATCCAGAGGCAAAGAGATCACCCCGATTGGCGAAGGTGCACGCCTTGTTGACCAATACTTCGACACGGTGGGCGAGGCCTATTTGCGCCACGCGCCCGAAGTGGATGCGCACAAGCTTCGGGATTGGCGTCCAAAATTGTGGAGCCTCACACGGCTTAACCCTTGGTATGGTGGCTTGGTGGGCGTTCACCGCAAGCGCATCGGTGTTGGCAAAGACAAACTGGTTTGGCTTGAAATTGGGTTGGAATCCAGCCCCACCCTGCTGCTACTGCATGGGTTTGCCGCAGCCAAGGAGCACTGGCTTCCGCTACTGCCATTTTTTGCAGGCCAGTTCCGTATTTTGATTCCAGACCTGCCAGGCTGGGGCGAAAGTGGGTTCGACCCCGACAAACAGTACGGGCTTGAAGACCAAACGGAACGGCTGCGCAATTGGCTGGTTGACATTGGCGCGCACAAAGTCAACGTGGTGGGTAACTCCATGGGCGGAGCCTTGGCAGGTCTGCTGGCTGCAAGGCATCCTCAGTTGGTGACCAGCTTGGTGTTGATGGATGCGTTGGGTTTGCCCGGTAAAGAGCACACCAGTTTTATTGATGAAATTCTGCGCGGCAAAAACCGCTTGGTTCCACGCGACCCGGTGGATGTGATCAAGCTGACCGATTTGGTATTCCACAACCGGGCACTGGCTGCATCGGCTGCGTTTTTTTCTGCCTCGGAACTGATACATCGCCGGGATGTGAACACTTTCCTGTTTCGCGAAATGCTAAGCCGCCGCCCCGATTACCACAAGGCCACCTTCGAGAATGTTGTGGCCCCAACCTTGGTGATGTGGGGCACCGAGGACGAAGTGCTGCACGTCAGTTGCGCGCACGAGTTTGAAAGGCTCATCAAGCGATCCGAGATTTGCCTGTTTGATGGCGTGGGCCACCTCCCCATGATCGAGGCGCCATTTCTTTGTGCGCAAGCCATCAAGGAATTCATCCGGAAAAGCATCTAAGCCGCAGGCAAGCCCGCCGTATAATCCAACGGAACCCTCGCTGAGTTGAGGTGGTCTTACGCGCATGAATTTTAAACTCGCTTTATTTGCACTAGGGCATGGTCGACGGTGGGCTCACGGAGCGGCCCTGTTGTTGCTCGCGCTTGCCCTCACCGCCTGCAGCGCCATTAAACTGGGCTACAACAACGCACCCAGCCTTGCCCACACCTATTTAAGCTCAGCAGTAGATTGGGACGACAAACAATCCACCCAACTGCGGCGGAGCCTTGAAAACATTGTGGCCTGGCATCGCAACAATGAACTCACGGTGATTGCGGCGCAACTTGAACAGGCCACCATTCGATTGGTGAACAAGCCCGACAGCCAGAATCCAATCACGCCCGTGGAATTGGAGGTGTATTACACGACCATTCAAGGCTCTTTGGCCAGAACTGCCTTGGCCGCAGCGCCTGAAATTGCCAAAACCATGCTGATGCTGTGGCCCAACCAAATTCAGCAAATTCAGCGGGCTCTGGACGAATCGAACCAAGAGTACCGCGAGCAGCGCCTGCAATCCAACCCGGGCAAACGCCTTGAAGCCACCGCCAAACGCATGGAAAAGCGCTTTGAACGGTGGCTGGGCAGCTTAAACACCACTCAGCGTGCGCGCATCAAACAGTGGGCCGAACAGAGCCAAAGTTATAGCGAAGCTAGGTACCAGCAACGCTTGCAGCGACAGGAGGAATTCATGCGCTTGGTGACCTTGGCGGCCAATCGGCAAATCGAAGAGGCCGCGCTGAGCAAACAGGTGGCCACCTTGCTCACCGCCTGGCAAAACCCCAGCACCGCGCAGGCCAGGCAGGTCGCGCAGGCCAGGTTGGCAGACACGCTGCAGTTGGTGGCCGATGTATTGAACACAGCAAGCCCACAACAAAAGCAACGGGCGGCAGAGCGGGCCAGCGGGTGGGCGCAAGACCTCACCGTGTTGGCAAGGGGTTAAAAGGCCTTTTTAGATGCTGGCTGAGCCGAGCAGATCCAGAGTTTTTTTGCTGGTATAGAAGCGTTTCAGATGGCGTCGAATGAACGTCTCTGCCAGGCCGGTTTCAATCAACAAATCGGCCAGTTCGGGCGCGTAACCACACACTTCGTCCACGATCATTTCCCGGCTCACGCCGATGTCTTCCAACAACACGCCCAAGGTTTGATCACCGTATTTGTCAAAGAAAAAATCCACGCCTGCGTCGATGCATTTCTTGAGGTAATCCGTTTCACGGAAGCCCAACCAAAATTCGTAGCCAATGACCATGAATTCCTGAAGGTCTTGCTCGGTCACGTAGTCTTTGTAGGCACTCAGGGGCCATTGGCGCACCACGTCCCAAAATGCCAAAGCACTGTTCATGGCGTTTTCTCGGTAGTGTTCGTTGTCCAAGGTGTCATCGACCATCTCTAGCGAACTGGCCACAGCGCTTTCCATGAGCTGTCGCGCCTTGTCTTCCAGGGTTTCGCTCAGCTCAGGGGCGCGGTTTTTTAGCCATTCACGCGCGCGCCGTGTGCTGTGCGCCACCGAGCCAAACTTCATCAAATTGTTTTGCTCAAACATGTAGCCCTTGAGCACGGTGAACACCACATCCGACAAAAAATTGCGAAAGGGCTCGCTGTTGCGCACATTGGTCACCGCATGGTCCAGCACGCCATGCTGCTCAAAAAGCTTCTTGATGAATTCGGTGGCCACGGCATCGGGCACCACCTGCCCCACTTTGGTCCGGCGGCTCGCCGGGAAGTGGTAAATAACCCGTGCAATTTCACCAAACAACTCTGGAATGGCGCCACCAATTTCCATTTCCACTGCATATCGCTGGGCTGTGGCTTTTACCTTCTCAAGGTCCACCGCTTGGTTCAGAGTCACCTGTTGGATCACATCCAGCGCGCGTTCAATTTCATCGGCCACCAAGGCCTGAAATTTTTTGCCTTTCAATTGCTGCATCCAGAATGCAGTTTGCGCTTCCAACAATTGATCAGCTAGCTGAGCAGGCGTGGGCAAAGGGTTGGCTTGTTTGGGCATGGCGGGCATCGTAATATGGTGAACTTTGCGATTCTAACCCGCAGCTCGCCTTCTTCAGGCGAATGTTTCTCCTAAAAAATCCCATGCGCCAATACAAGTATTACGAGTTTGTTCTGGTGGCCTTTGTGGCTGTGCTGCTGTGCTCCAACCTCATTGGGCCAGCCAAAATTGCACAACTTGAATTGCCGTGGGTGGGCACCGTTACTTTTGCAGCGGGTGTTTTGTTTTTTCCAATCTCTTACATTTTTGGCGATATTTTGACCGAGGTGTACGGCTATGGCCGAGATCGGCGGGCCGTGTGGGCTGGCTTTGGAGCGTTGGGCTTTGCCTCTTTCATGGCATTTGTGGTCGTGAACATGCCTCCCGCGCCGTTCTGGCTTGAGCAACAAGCCGCCATTGAAACCGTGTTTGGCAACACGTGGCGCATTGTGCTGGCTTCGCTGATTGCATTTTGGAGTGGCAGTTTTGCCAATAGCTTTGTGTTGGCCAAAATGAAAATTCTCACCCAAGGCAAATGGCTGTGGACTCGAACCATTGGGTCCACGCTGGTGGGGGAGTTCATCGACTCAGCACTTTTTTATGTGATTGCGTTTTGGGGCATCATGACCACCGAGCAAATCATCACTGTGGCTCTCACCCAATATGTACTAAAAACCACCTGGGAAATATTGGCCACGCCCGTGACGTATTGGGTGGTGGCTTGGCTTAAACGCGCCGAAAACGAAGACCACTACGACACCCACACCCACTTCACACCATTTAGTTTGAAGGTTTAAACAAACCCAGGCTGATACGGCGAGCTTCAATGAAATGCTTTTGCCAATACGGGGTCAGCAATTTGGTGATTTCTACCCCGCGCCTGGCCGACACATGCATGAACTGATTGTTGCCCAGGTAAACCCCCACATGCTTGCGCGTGGGACCGGTTTTAAAAAACAGCAGGTCGCCTGTTTGTAATTCGCTTTGATCAACCGCTTTGCCCATGGTCATTTGCTCGCGCGAGCTTCTGGGCAGCTCAAAAGAAAAGTGATCTTTGAACAAGGTTTGTATAAAGCTTGAGCAATCAATCCCCTTACGCCCTGTGCCACCCAGCCGATAACGCGTGCCTTCCCATTCCGCGTAATGGGCCAGCAAGGCACGCTGCAATTTGCCCAACTCTGCCGCCTGCACGGGGTTGGCCGTACCTGCCAGCACATTTTGCGAGTCGGGCAGGCGCACCATGGCCTGTTCAAGAAGTTGTTGATCTGCATCAGCGCTGGCAGGGTTGTGAACCCCAGCCATAAACAACGCCGCGCAACAGAAAATAAAAGCCTGCAACTGCATCACCACCCCCCGTTGATTTTTTTGGAATGCACACGGCTTCTGTTTTTTTTAAAAACTAACACAGTGTAAAAATAGACAACAATCGGTAAAGTGCTTCATTTTTACCGACTGTTGTCAGCATTCCCACGGGAAGACCGCACGGGTGTTGAATTGCAATTTTTTATGAATCAACGCTTTGCAAAATACTCTTGAGTGAGCTTGGCAATCACGGGTGAAAGCAGCAGCAAACACACCAGGTTTGGCAGAGCCATGAATGCGTTGAGCGTGTCGGCCACCAGCCAAACAAAGTCCAGTTGGGTAACTGCCCCCACCAACACAAACAAGGTCCACAGCACTCGATATGGCATGGTAATGGCTGTGCCGGCGATAAACTCCCAACACTTCTCGCCAAAATACGACCATCCCAAGATGGTGGTGAATGCAAACACCGCCAAAGACAAGGCAAGCACGTATTCGCCCACGCCAGGCAAGGCCGTGGCAAAGCCGCTAGAGCTTAACGCGGCGCCTGTGGCACCGCTGTCCCACACACCGGTCACGATGATGACAAGGGCGGTCATGGTGCACACAATGATGGTGTCAAAGAAGGTGCCCATCATGCCGATCATGCCCGACTCGACCGGGTTTTTGCTTTGACCCGCGGCCTGTGCAATGCCCGCAGTGCCCAAACCAGCCTCGTTGGAAAAAATGCCGCGGGCCACGCCGTAGCGCATGGCCATCATGATGGCAGCCCCCGCAAAGCCACCTGTGGCAGCCACGGGGTTAAATGCACTGTGGACAATGAGAGCCAGGGCAGCGGGCACTTCGCCTGCGTACATCACCAGCACGATCACGGCCGCCACGATGTAAGCCAGGCACATGAACGGCACCAGTTTTTGGGCCACTGCACCAATACGCTTCACACCACCCAACAGCACAAAACCCACCAACACCGCCATCACAATGCCAGAGACCCATTTGTCGACCCCAAAGGTGACCTGCAATACATCGGCCACGCTGTTGGACTGCACCATGTTGCCAATACCAAAACCGGCCAACCCGCCAAACAGCGCAAACAACACCGCCAACCACTTCCAGTTGGAGCCCAACCCGTTCTTAATGGCGTACATGGGACCACCCACGTACTGGCCGCGAGCATCTGTTTCACGGTAGTGCACGGCCAGCAGCACTTCAGAGTATTTGGTCGCCATGCCAACCAAGGCGGTCATCCACATCCAAAACACCGCGCCGGGGCCACCCAACGCAATGGCTGTCGCAACACCAGCGATGTTACCGGTACCCACGGTGGCGGCCAGGGCCGTCATTAACGCTGCATAGGGGGTAATTTCACCAGGCGCATCGGGCGAGGGGTTGCGGCCTTTCCACACCCAACGAATGCCAGCGCCAATTTTAAAAATTGGCATCAACCTCAACCGAAGCTGCAAATACAGCCCTGTACCCAAAATCGCAATCAACATGGGCGGGCCCCACACAATGCCGTTGATCTGCGAAACAAATGCCGTCAGCGCTTCCATGTTTTTTATTCTCCGAATGATTACTAGAAGACCAAAAGGCAAAGATCATGCCAATCGTTTCTTTTGGTTAAACAGCGAAAATCCGGTCAATTATTGGGCAAATGGCGGGCAATGTCACCTTTTTGGTGCTGATTAGCCTTGGATCTGCCACCATGCCTGTAGGAAGATTCCGCACAGTGGCAGCCCGATATGAACAATATTTTGTTTCTCGAATGAACATACACCCGTTAAAGTGGGTTTCGAATGAACTGCGCAATCTGCCAGAGTGCGTGATCTGCGTCTTTCAACCAAGCACCAAACACCTGAAAGTCGTGCCACATTCTGGGATACACCTCACACTGCACGCTCACGCCCGCGGCCTGGGCTGCCTGCGCCAGCCGCTGTGCGTCATCGAGCAAAATTTCGTCGCTTCCGCATTGAATCAACAAGGGCGGCAAGCCCTGCAAAGGAGCAAACAAGGGAGACACCCGTGGATCATCCAGCTCAATTTGCCCGCAGTAGGCCTGCGCCCCCCGCATCAAAGGAATTCTGCTTAACAGGGGGTCAAGTTTGGCGTTGCTGTGTACAGAGGGGGCCGTCAGCGTTAAATCCACAAAGGGAGACAACAACACCATACAGACCGGCTGCTGCAGGCCACTGTCTTTCATGGCCAAGGCCATGCTCAACACCAGGCTTGCCCCGGCAGAGTCGCCACACAAACACAATCGACTGGGGTCCAGCCCTTGGGCAAGCAGGCGCTTCAGCACGGCAAGCCCGTCGAGCAAAGCAGCAGGGTAAGCATGCTCGGGAGCAAGGCGGTAGTCTGGCAGCAACACGCGTGCATTGGCGCGCACCGCAATTTCAGAGGCCAGGGCCAGATGGGTGGCAGGCGAGCCTGCAAAAAATGCACCGCCATGCATGGCCACCACCACATGTTCAGGGTTGGCATTGTTGGTACAAACCTCGACCACCGGCACCCCATCCATTCGGTGATGCACAATGCGGCACTCCCGGCGTGGTTTGAGCAAACTTGAGCCAGCATTCAACCCCGCCCGCAAGGCCGTCAGGTCTAAGGGCAACTGCCCACCCCATTTCATTCCCACCCGCAAACCCGTTCGCAGTGCGCGCTGCACCCAAGCGTCTATAAGCGACATTGAATACCACCCGTGTTGTGATTGCAGCAATATAACTCAAACCAAAAATAACCGTTAATGACCCACGGGTCAGATATTTGGTTTGAACGATTGTTTGAATATGGGTTAACCTTTACGCCGGTAAAACAAACACAAATTTTGGTCGCAGTGAGTATTTTTCGTATTAACCATTGCACCCACTAAACACTTTATTTTTCATCAGCCAATTCAAATAACCCCTTTTCGGGCAACTGGCATCCAAAAGACCAGGGCGAGAATTCGGGGTTGGGGAGACAAACCTATGGCGTTGTTGCAGCACGGCTTGCGCAAGCGAGCCCTGGCAGGGGCTGTGTTTTTGGCGTTTTCGACCAATGCACAGATGGTTTTGGCGGGGGGTACCTCCAACGACAACCAAAGCACAGGCGGCATTGCCAATGCCGGCGCTGGCCAGGCGGCCGAGGCAGCCGACCCCTCAGCGATCTTTTTTAATCCCGCTGCACTTACCCGGTTTAAACGCATTGAGGTGTTGAACGTGGCCACGGTTGCCACCTTTGTGAACGATTACACCTCAAGACAAGACAACGACGGCCCCCCCACCAACTCTGGCACACAAGGCTCCAACGGTCAGTTTTTTTCCAGAAAAGACGGCTATGACGCAGCGCTGTTCATTCCCGGTTTGTTTGTAGCCATTCCTGTTAACAACAAGCTGGTGATGGGTTTTAGTGCATCTGGGTCGCATGGCCTGTTGGCGCGCTACGACGAGAATTACCCTGGCCGTGGCCAGGGCCGCGATGTCGACCTGAAGGTGACCCGGCTGAACCTGGGCTTTGGTTACAAACTCACCCCCACCCTGTCTTTGGGTGCGAATGGTTCTTACGAGCGCTACTTCCAATCGATCAAGCTGAAAATCAATTACCGCGATGCGGTTGAAAAATTGTCGCCTGGCAGCAGTACTTTGCTGGATGGCGCGGCCGCCTTGGGTCAGGCCCCACCCATTCCGGACGAAAGCGATGCAAAGCTGCGCATGTTTGGCTGGGCATTCAACGCACAAGCAGGCATGCTGTGGGAGCCCAGCGAGCGCACCCGCATCGGCGTGTCTTATCGCCCCAAAACCTATTTTGAAGGCAACAGCGGCAAGCTGACCATTGATGAAAATGCTGACACGGCTGCCTTCCGAGAATTTCTGCGTGGCCCAACCATTGGTACCTTTGGCCCCTTGCTGGGGGTAAACGGCCCACAAGCCGCAGGCGATCTGGAGCCCTTCCAACGCGCACGCCAAAACATCACCTTCCCCGACGAGTTGCGTGTGTCATGGTTCCACCACTACAGCCCTCGGCTGGACCTGATGGCCACCTACACCTACCAGGACTACACCGACACCCGCCTGCGCTATGAGCGTGAAAGCAATGGGCGCTTGATCGAGGACGTGCCTCAAGACTTCAAAGTGGCGCACTCTTACCGCCTTGGCTTTAACTACAAGCTCTACAAGCGCCTCACGGTGCATGCAGGTTACGCTTGGGAAAATGGCGTAGTAGAAGACGACTTGCGCATTCCCATTTTGCCTGACAACGACCGCCGCTTCTTTGGCGCCGGGGCCACCTTCTACCCAAGCCGCGACATCACGTTGGCATTTGCTTACCAGTTGCTCGACGTGGACGATGGCCAGGTGGGCAACAACGATCAAATTAGGCCTGTCGAGGTGTCTGGTGGCGAGTACAAGGGCATTACCAACCTGGATGTGCACTTCTTCTCGGTGAGCCTGTCACAGAAGTTTTAATGGCGCGCACCGCGCAGCAGCAAAGGAGAAGCACATGCTTGGATACGTCACGCTTGGTACCAATGACCTTAAAAAAAGCGCTGAGTTTTTTGACAAACTGCTTGCGCCCCTGGGTGCCAAGCGACTATTGGATGTGCCTCGAGGCGTGTTTTGGGGGACGGGTTTTGACAAAGCGTTTTTTGGCGTCATGACCCCCATCAACGGCGAACCAGCCGCGTGTGGCAATGGCACCATGGTTGCGCTGGCTGTACAAAGCCGCGAGCAAGCC
>NZ_CAXQZX010000019.1:0-9411 GCF_964228395.1 Limnobacter sp. | reverse complement strand
GAGAACAGGGTGGGGGCATTGCTGGCAATCACCAGCCCGCGCACAATCAGGCAGGTGTACAGGGTGAGCAGCACCAGGCAGCCCAATAGCCCGAATTCCTCGGCCAACACGGCAAAAATAAAGTCGGTCGTGCGCTCTGGGATAAACTCCAAATGGGTTTGCGTGCCTTGCAAAAAGCCCTTGCCCGTGAACCCACCCGAGCCCACGGCCACGGTGGATTGAATAATATGGAACCCCTTGCCCAGCGGGTCTTGCGTGGGGTCAAGCAGGGTGAGCACACGCTGGCGCTGGTAGTCGTGCATCAAGGTCCAAAACACGGGCAGACTGGCCACAAACATCACACTCAAGGCCGCCAGCACCTTCCATGACAAACCTGCAAAGAAGATCACAAAAAACCCAGACCCCAACACCAACAAAGCGGTGCCCAGGTCGGGCTGTTTCAGGATGAGCACCCCGGGTATGGCCAGCAAAATGGTGGCCACGGCGAATTCTCGCCAGCTTGAAATGTTTTCCCGTTGTTGAAAAAACCAGGCCAGCATCAGCGGCATGGATATTTTCATGATCTCCGAGGGCTGGATTCGAATGACTCCGAGGTTCAACCAGCGCTGTGCGCCCTTCGAAATGTCTCCGACCAGCTCAACAGCAATCAGCAATATGACGCCAATCACGTACAGGGGCAGAGCCAGCCGCATCAGGGTTTGGGGCTTGATGTTGGCAGTTACCCACATCACCATAAATGCAATCAGCAGGTTTCGGCTGT
Organism: Limnobacter sp.; assembly: GCF_964228395.1. GTDB lineage: Bacteria > Pseudomonadota > Gammaproteobacteria > Burkholderiales > Burkholderiaceae_B > Limnobacter. The sequence goes on along the minus strand of NZ_CAXQZX010000019.1, from coordinate 8,651 downwards.
GGGAGGCAAAGCGACCCTCAAAGTCGTAGGCGGCGCTGAATTGCGTAATCAGCGCAAAAATCACCAAAGTGAGCAAAATCGCGCTGAGCACAGGGTCAAACACGGTGAAATAAGGGCGAATGCGTGGCCAAAAAGGTTCGCGTTGAATGGCACGTTTCATGGCGTGGCCCCTTCTGTATTGACCATGGGTGCGGGCAGCACCAAGGGCGGGTTGTCCTGCGCTTGTAGGGCCCAGTATTCGTCAAGCACTCTTTTGACCGCGGGAGCAGCCGATTGGCTGCCAAACCCGGCGTTCTCAACTATCGCGGCCAATGCGATACGAGGTTGATCAATTGGCGAAAACGCAATAAACCATCCGTGGTCGCGCAAACGCTCAGCCGCTTCAGCCCGGTCTTTGTAGCGTTCGCCCTGCTTCAACCCAAACACCTGGGCTGTACCGGTTTTCCCTGCCACGGGGTATTTTGTGTTTTGAAACACGAGCCGCGCAGTGCCCTCCAGCACAGCACCATGCATGCCCTTTTTGACCGACGCCACATGCTCGGGTCGCAAGTTGATTTGGTTGAAAGCCTCCAGCGGTTTTTCGATGACCTCGCCTGTCACGGGGTTCTGGAATGCGCGCACCAAGCGTGGTGTGGCCCGCATGCCGCCGCTGGCCAGCACAGCGGTGGCATGCGCCAGTTGGAGTGGCGTGTAGTTGTTATAGCCCTGACCAATTGCGACTGAGATGGTTTCACCAGAATACCAGCGCCGTGTTTCTGCCGTCCTAAACGCTTTGTTTTTCCAGTCCCGTGAGGGAAGCACACCAGAACGCTCACCGTCCAGGTCAATGCCTGTGGGGGATCCAAAGCCAAACTGGGCCATGAATTCCGAAATGATGTCGATACCCATTTCGCTGCCAAGCAAGTAGTAATAGGTGTTGCACGATTCCGCGATGGATTTGTACATGTCCACCAAGCCATGGCCGCCGATTTTGTCGTCCATGAAGCGGCGCGCGCCAAAATCAAAATAGCCCGGGTCGCGCAGTGTTTGCGAGGCTGTGCGAAACCCTTTGTCCAGCGCGGCCAATGCCATGAATGGTTTAAAGGTGGAACCCGGTGGGTAAGTGCCCGTTAGCGGTCGGTTCAGTAGTGGGCGGTCTATGCTTTCGTTCAGCGCCTTCCAGTTTTCGGAATCAATCCCTTCGACAAACAGGTTGGGGTCAAAGGCGGGTGCGCTCACCATGGCCAGCACATCGCCGTTGCGCGGGTCGATGGCGACCAGGGCGCCACGTTTGCCTTCCAGGGCTTTTTCCGCGGCCTCTTGCAGGCGAATATCAATCGACAACATCAGGTTTTCGCCAGGGATGGCGGGGGAGCGGGACAACACGCGCACCGCGCGCCCGCCGGCAGAGGTCTCAACTTCTTCGAACCCGGTTTTGCCGTGTAGCTGGGACTCGTATCGCTTTTCCAGTCCGTCTTTACCGATGTAGACGGTGCCGCGATAGTTGTTTTCTTCGCCCAGTTCCTCAATGCGCTCCTGGTCCCTGGCCGAAATTCGCCCAATGTAACCCAGCATGTGCGCAGCAAAAGACCCATAAGGATATTGGCGGAACAAGCGGGCGCGAATCTCCACCCCAGGGAAGCGGAAGCTCTGCACCGCAAAGCGGGCCACTTCCTCGTCGGTCAGGCGGGTGCGAATGGGGATGGATTCAAACCGTTTCGATTCGTAGCGCAGCTTTTTAAAACGCCGCCGGTCCAGCGAGGAAATTTCTACGATTTTGCCCAACTCGTCGATGAGTTCATCGAGCTTGTCGATCTTCGAGGGCGTGATCTCCAAGGTGTAGGCCGAATAATTGTTGGCCAGCACCACGCCGTTGCGGTCCATGATCAAACCACGGTTGGGCACCAAGGGCACAATGGTAATGCGGTTGTCTTCGGCCTTGGATTGATATTTTTCGTAACTGATCACCTGCAGCCACAGCAGCCTTGCGATCAAGATCATGAACAAAAGCACCACAAACAAGCCGGCTAGAAACAGTCGAAACCGAAACTGTTTCAGCGATTGTTCGGGATGATTGAACTCGGTCATATCGGGCGGTCGTTGTCGCGGTTTTCAGGTAATTTTTGAGGGGCCAGCAACAGGAACTGTGCCAAAGGCCACAGCGCGGCGGTCAGCACACTTTCTAAAAAGATCCATGGCCCTGGAAAATCTCCGCCAAACATCACCCGAATCACCACGGTGATGGCCTGGGCAGCCAGCAGCAGCGGAAAAATATGGGCCGCCTGCATCAGCGGCGAAAACCAGAGCACGCGCCGATGAATGGTGATCGCAAAATAAGACAGCAGCGTGTAGGCCAGCGCGTGTTCACCAAACACGCTGGCAGAATGAACATCCACCGCCACCCCAAAGCACCACGCCGCGCCAATGCCAATTCGCCTGGGCTGGCGAATATTCCAGAACACCAACACCAAGGCCAGGAAGTCTGGGGTAATCCATGTCCGGTCCACTGGCACAAATTTCATGAGCAAGGCCACAAACAGCGAAAAAGCCATAAACCACGGGTTGGCTGGCCGCAGAATTTCTGACGCCGACATGGGGTTAACGGCCATTTCCACCTCCTGCAGTGCTGGTCTTGGGCTTGCTGCCATTGGGCAGCGCCTTGTCTGAATTGGCCGTAGGACTGGTGGTGGGGTTCTGCTTGGATGGGTTGGGTGCCTGTGGAACCACAGCAGCCGCCTCACCGGCAGGCAGTTCTTCGCGGAAGGTGTCAAGCACCAGCACAAAACGATGCCGCTCTACGCCCGCGATGGGTTCGCAAAATATGCTGGCGAAGGCGTAGCGGGAGTTCCGCTCAACTCGCAACACTCGGGCCACCGGAATGCCACGGGGATATACGCCGTCCAGCCCCGACGTCACCAGCAGGTCGTTTTCTTCAATGTCCGCATTGGCCGCCATGAAGCGCAATTCCAGCAGGCCGCCGTCCAGGCCCCCATACGCCACGCTACGCAGCCCGTTGCGCAAACTCTCTACCGGGATAATCTGCTCTTTGTCGGTGATCAAGGACACTTCTGCCCGGCTGGGGAAAGACCGTGTGACCTGGCCCAGCAGGCCCAACTCGTCAATCACGGGCATGCCTTCGCGAACCCCTTGAATCAAGCCCTTGCCAATGATGATTTTTCTTGAAAACGGATCCCGGGCATCGCTCACAATTTCGCTCAGGATGGAGCGTTTGACTTGCAGCGTCGATCCCACGCCCAGCAACTTGCGCAGCTTTTCGTTCTCGGCTTTTAAGGTTTGCAGTTCATGCAAGCGCTGTTTGTCTTGAAGCTGAATCTTGGTGAGTTCTTGGTTTTCTTGCTTCAGGGTGTCCAGTGTGGTGAGGTATTCGCCAATGCCCGTGCTGAACTCCACAGGCAGGCCCGCGATGCGCTGAACAGGGTACAAGGCGGTGCCCACGGCTTGGCGAACGATCTCCATGGCACCGTAGCGGGCGTCCAGAAACAGCAAACCCACCGACAAAGCCACAAAAAAAGCCAGGCGTACCCTCGCCGATGGGCCTTGCTTGAACAGTGGTGGCGGGGTGTACTCCATAAGCTTTCAAAAAGGAGTTGGCCCGAATCGCTTTGTGCGTCGGGCCGCCTCTGTTTGTCCATGCGTGCCCCCGGGTGTGGAGGCGCGGGCGTTACTCGCTGGTAAAAATGGTTCCCAGTTTGTCCATGCGCTCAAGGGCCAAACCACAACCGCGCACCACGCAAGTCAGCGGGTCTTCGGCCACATGCACGGGCAAGCCGGTTTCTTCCATCAGCAGGCGATCCAGGTCGCGCAGCAAAGCGCCACCGCCGGTCAACATCATGCCGCGTTCAGCGATGTCGGCGCCCAGTTCGGGTGGAGTTTGCTCCAGCGCCGATTTAACCGCCGATACAATCGCGTTCAGTGGCTCGGTGAGCGCTTCCAGAATTTCATTGGAAGAAATGGTGAAGCGGCGCGGAATGCCCTCGGACAGGTTGCGACCTGTCACTTCCATGTCTTTCACTTCCGAACCCGGGAAAGCCGAACCAATTTGTTTCTTGATGGCTTCAGCCGTGGGTTCGCCGATCATCATGCCGTAGTTGCGGCGAATGTAGCTGATGATGGCTTCGTCGAATTTGTCGCCGCCCACGCGCACGCTGCCTGCGTACACCATGCCACCCAAAGAAATAATACCCACCTCCGTGGTGCCACCGCCGATGTCCACCACCATGGAGCCAGAGGCCTCAGACACCGGCAAGCCGGCGCCGATGGCCGCAGCCATGGGCTCTTCGATGAGGTAAACCTGGGAAGCCCCCGCACCCAGTGCGCTTTCGCGAATGGCCCGGCGTTCCACTTGGGTAGAGCCACAGGGCACGCAGATGATGATGCGCGGGCTGGGGGAGAACAGACGGCTCTCGTGAACCATCTTGATGAATTGCTTGAGCATTTGCTCGGTCACGGTGAAGTCGGCGATCACGCCGTCTTTCATGGGACGAATGGCCTCAATGTTGCCCGGCACCTTGCCCAGCATCTGTTTGGCTTCAAGACCCACGGCCGTGATGGTTTTTTTGCCGTTGGGGCCGCCTTCCTGGCGAATGGCAACCACCGAGGGCTCGTCAAGCACGATGCCCTTGGTGCGGGCGTAAATCAGGGTATTGGCCGTGCCCAAATCGATGGCCAAATCATTGGATAAATAGCTGCGTAGAAACCCAAACATGGTGATGTTCTAACCTGTAACGTGTGGTTGGTGAGCCGCCAAGCCCTTGTGGCTCAAAGTTGTCCTGGTGTACGGTGCGACGCGCCACTAATTGTGAGACTTCAAAGCGCAAGTGACGTAGACGCTGATGATAACCTATAAAATAAGCACTCTTTGACTGAAACAGACTTTCACCAAGCGGCTTTTGCATCGTTTAGAGGCGATGTTCCAGCCAGTCCTCAAGTGGAGAATTCCCATGTCCCTGGATTCCGGGCAAATCGCAAAAATCGCCACCTTGTCGCGTCTTAAGTTGACGCCACAACAAGCGGAGTTGCTAGAACCCCAGTTGAACAACATCATGCAACTGGCCGATCGCCTGCAAAGCCAAAACACCGAGGGCGTTGAACCCCTGTCGCACCCGCTGGCCATGATTCAAACCGTGGCGCTGGCCTTGCGCGAGGATCAAGTCACAGAAAACGATCAGCGCGAAGCCAACATGGCCAATGCACCTGCAGCCGAACGCGGTCTGTTCCTGGTGCCCAAGGTCATCGAATAAACCTGGTGTTGTTTCCAATTTCTTTTGTGGTTTAAAACATGTCTTCCCCCTTGCACACCATTGCCCAACTGCGCAGCCTGCTGGACCAAAAAAAGGCCAGTGCCACCGAATTGGCCCAAGAGGCGCTTCGTGCGGCGCGCGCTCAATCCAGTTTGAACGCATTCGTGGACATTCAGGATGACCTCACCCTAGCCCAGGCCCGAGCTGCTGATCAGCGGCTGGCGGCCGGTGAGTCTTCCGCCTTGCTGGGCATTCCCACGGCACACAAAGATATTTTTGTGACCCAAGGGTGGGCGAGCACAGCGGGTTCCAACATGCTCAAGGGTTACAAAAGCCCCTTTGATGCCGAGGTCGTGTCCCGCTTGAATGCGGCTGGCATGGTCAATGTGGGCAAGCTCAACTGCGATGAGTTTGCCATGGGCTCGTCCAACGAAAAAAGCGCTTTTGGCCCCTGTTTAAACCCCTGGGATACCCAGGCCGTGCCCGGTGGCTCCTCCGGCGGGTCGGCGGTGGCCGTGGCTTCCGGGGTGGTGCCTTGTTCCACGGGCACCGACACCGGTGGGTCCATTCGCCAGCCGGCGTCCCTGTGTGGCATCACCGGCATCAAGCCCACTTACGGCAGTTGCAGCCGCTACGGCATGATTGCCTATGCCAGTAGCCTGGACCAAGCCGGCCCCATGGCCCGCAGTGCTCACGATTGTGCGCTCATGCTCAACGCCATGGTGGGCTTCGACCCCAAAGACAGCACCAGCGTTGCGCGTCCCGCACACCAAGAAGATTTTACGGCGGGCTTTGGCAAGCCGCTTCGCAACGGCGATGCGGCCAAACCCCTGGCGGGTCTGCGCGTGGGGTTGCCGGCCGAATTTTTTGGCGATGGGTTGGCCAGCGATGTGCGCGCGCCGCTTGACGATGCGCTCAAACAATTGCAATCCATGGGCGCCACTCTGGTCAACATCACCCTGCCTCGCACCGAGTTGTCCATCCCGGCTTACTACGTGATTGCCCCCGCAGAGGCCAGTTCCAACCTGTCGCGGTTTGACGGGGTGCGTTACGGTCACCGAGCCGAGCAATACACCGACCTCAAGTCCATGTACGAAAACTCCCGAAGCGAGGGCTTCGGCCAGGAAGTGCAGCGCCGCATCATGGTGGGCACCTATGTGCTTTCGCATGGCTATTACGATGCCTATTACCTGCAAGCGCAGAAGGTTAGGCGTTTGATCGCCCAAGATTTTCAGGTGGCCTTCCAGCAATGCGATGTGATTGCCGGGCCAGTCAGCCCCACGGTCGCATGGAACATCGGGGAACTGAATGCAGACCCTGTGCAAATGTATTTGGCCGACATTTACACCCTGGGCGCCAGCCTGGCCGGTTTGCCGGGCATGAGTGTGCCAGTTGGCTTTGGCGCGAAAAATCGCCCGGTGGGCATGCAACTCATAGGCAACTATTTCAAAGAGGCTGATCTGTTGGCGCTGGCAGACCACTACCAGCAAACCACCGATTGGCACCTTCGCACACCGTTTTAAGAGGTTCGCACCATGCAATGGGAAATCGTGGTGGGTTTAGAAACCCACGCCCAGTTGATGACCAAATCAAAAATTTTCTCCGGCGCCAGCACCGCCTTTGGCGCGCAACCCAATGCACAGGCTTGCGCGGTGGATTTGGCCTTGCCCGGCGTGCTGCCAGTGATGAACAAAGGCGCGGTGGAGCACGCCATCCGATTTGGCTTGGCGGTGGGCGCCAAAGTCGCCGAGTACTCTGTGTTTGCCCGCAAAAACTATTTCTACCCCGACCTGCCCAAGGGCTATCAAATTAGCCAATTTGAAATTCCAGTGGTGCAGGGTGGTTCAGTCAGCTTTTTGGTCGGCGAGCACATGAAAACCGTGCGCCTCACCCGGGCCCACCTCGAGGAAGACGCAGGCAAAAGCCTGCACGAAGATTTTGCAGGCCAGTCGGGCATCGACTTAAACCGTGCGGGCACTCCCTTGCTAGAAATCGTGACCGAGCCCGACATGCGCAGCGCCGATGAGGCGGTGGCTTACGCCAAAGCCTTGCACACCTTGGTCACCTGGCTCGGCATTTGCGATGGCAACATGCAAGAAGGCAGCTTCCGCTGCGATGCCAACGTGTCGGTTCGCCCCAAGGGGCAAGAAACATTTGGCACGCGCTGCGAAATCAAAAACCTCAACAGCTTCAAATTTTTGCACGCTGCCATTGTGTACGAGGCCCAGCGGCAAATCGAAATCATCGAAGATGGCGGCGTGATCAAGCAAGAAACACGGCTTTACGACCCCGATCGAAATGAAACGCGCTCCATGCGCAGCAAAGAAGATTCTGAGGACTACCGATATTTCCCCGATCCGGATCTGCCGCCACTGACGATTGCCAGCGCATGGATTGACGAGGTGAAAGGTCGCATGCCCGAGCTGCCCGCGCAAAAGCAAGCGCGTTACGAGACCGACCTGGGCCTTCCTACCTACGACGCCGTCACACTGACCGCCAGTCGCGCCATGGCCGATTACTTCGAGGCTGCTTTGGCGGAGACCGGCCCATCGCATGCCAAACCCTTGGCCAACTGGTTGCTGGGCACCTTCTCGGCTGCCCTCAACCGGCAAGATCAAACGCCCGACCAGGCGCCAGTCAAGCCAGCCCACATCGCGGGCATCATTAAACGCATCGCCGATGGCACCTTGAACAACAAAACCGCCAAGCTCGTGTTTGATGCCTTGTGGGACGGTGAGTTTAACGACGTGGACGCTTGCATCAAGGGCAAAGGGCTGGAACAAATTTCTGACAGTGGCGCCGTTGAAAAAATGATTGACGACGTGCTGGCTGCGCACCCTGGGCCCGTGGCCGAGTTCAAGGCCGGTAAAGAGGCTTCGTTCAACTTCCTGGTGGGGCAGGTTATGCGCGCTGCAAAGGGAAAGGCCAACCCGGCGCAGGTCAACGACATCCTCAAGCGCAAATTGAATACTTGACGAATGGTCTGCTGAGGCGAGCATGTCCGTGGATGTTCTGGGTCTAGGCCTAGCATCAGCCAGCGCATAGGTTAGTCGCGCAGCATGGTGGTGCCGGGGCGTCCCAAGCCCCTTGGCCTGGGATCAGCCCGTATATCCCTTCTTGTCCCTTCCGAGGGGGCATGCAAGGCGAAAATGTCGCCATTGCATCCGATTCGGTTTCCCGCCAAGCGGGGGCTTGGTCGGGAAACACGCCTCGGCCCCTCGGTGTGGGCCAAACCGGGCGGGCTGCCCTGAATCGGCCTGCGCGGCCCGCGCCACCCCAGCCCCGGCGCTGCGCTTGGCCACGCCGGTGATTCGCGTAGCCGAAGTCCACGCACACGCTGCAGCAAAGCCATGCTCGCATGCCACCTGAGCCGCCTTCGCTTGCCCAGAAGCCAGCAGGGGCCATTGCCCC
>NZ_CAXQZX010000018.1:0-2727 GCF_964228395.1 Limnobacter sp. | reverse complement strand
CTGGGTGCACATGCCATCCAACACGCCCTCCTGAGGGCTGGCCACCCCTCGCTTTCGGAGCATATTGATGAGGTGATCATGGGCTGCGTGCTGCCAGCAGGTCAGGGTCAAGCCCCAGCGCGCCAAGCCGCACTGGGTGCTGGCTTGCCTCTGGGCACCGCCTGCACCACGGTGAACAAGATGTGTGGGTCAGGCATGAAAGCCATCATGCAAGCCTACGACGCCTTGGTGGCTGGCAGCAGTGCGTTTGTGGTGGCTGGCGGCATGGAGAGCATGAGCAATGCCCCCTACCTGCTGCCCAAAGCCCGGGGGGGTCTGCGCATGGGCCATGGCCAAGTGATGGACCACATGTTTTTGGATGGACTGGAAGACGCCTACGAGCCGGGTCGCCTCATGGGCACCTTCGCAGAAGAATGCGCCGATCAATATCAGTTTTCGCGACAGGCGCAGGACGAATTTGCAATCCGCTCCCTGGAACGCGCCAAAACGGCCACCGAGCAAGGGTATTTTCAGTGGGAGATCGCGCCCATCGCGATTCAAAGCCGCAAGGGTGAGCAAACGATTGCCACTGACGAACAACCCTTGAAAGCCGATCCTGCAAAAATTCCCACACTGAAGCCAGCATTCCGCAAAGCCGATGGCACAGTCACCGCGGCAAACTCTTCGTCGATCAGCGACGGGGCTGCTGCCCTGCTGTTAACAACCCAAAGCCGGGCCCAGTCGCTGGGTCTAAAGCCCTTGGCAAAAATTTTGGGGCACGCCACCCATGCGCAAAAACCCAGCCTGTTTACCACTGCACCCGTTGGTGCGTTACAGAAGCTCTTTGCAAAAACCGGGATTACGCCCAAGCAGGTAGACCTTTTTGAAATCAACGAGGCATTTGCCGTGGTGACCATGGCCGCCATGACAGACTTGGACTTGCCCGCCAGCAAGGTGAATATTCACGGTGGCGCTTGCGCCTTGGGCCACCCGATTGGCGCCAGCGGAGCGCGCATTGTTTGTACCTTGCTGGGTGCGCTTCGGCGCACCGGGGCTAAAACTGGTGTGGCCAGCTTGTGCATTGGGGGTGGCGAAGCCACTGCGCTGGCCCTTGAACTGCTTTAATTTGTGAGTCATTAAATGGAGAGCGTTGTTTACTTTTTGTTGGCCGCCGCCCTGGCTGTGCCCTTGTTCAAAAAACTGGGGTTGGGTGCCATTTTGGGTTACCTGGCTGCGGGCGTGGTGATTGGTCCGCAAGTGCTGGGCCTGATTGACGACCCAGAAAAAGTACTGCACTTCTCTGAAATCGGCGTGATCTTGCTGCTGTTTGTGATTGGCCTGGAATTGGAGCCGGCCAAATTGTGGGCGATGCGAACCAAGGTGCTGCTGCTGGGTAGCGGGCAAATGGTGCTCACCGCCGCAGTGGTTTACGGCGTGCTGGCCATCCTGTTCGAGATGAACAGCAACGCTGCCTTGGTGATCGCTTTGGCCTTGGCATTGTCGTCCACCGCGTTTGCCATTCAACTCATGGCCGACCAGGGTATTTTGGGCAACGAAGACGGACGCCGCGGATTTTCCATGCTGCTGTTTCAAGACCTGGCGGTGGTGCCGATTTTGTTTGTGGTGCAGGCCATGGCCCCTGTTGAAGCAGACGCAGACCCCGGCGCATGGTGGGTGGCGCCAGCGGCGATTCTGGGCCTGGTGGTGTTTGCACGTTACCTCATCAGCCCCGCGCTGAACTTCATGTCGCGCTACGGCGGGCGCGAAATCATGACCGTGGTGGCCCTGCTGATTGTGCTGGGATCTGCCGTGCTGATGGATGCAGCCAATTTGTCCATGGGGCTTGGCGCATTCATGGCGGGCATGATGCTGGCCAACTCCTCGTTTCGCCACCAGTTGGAGGCCGATGTGGAGCCCTTCAAGGGGCTAAGCCTTGGCTTGTTTTTTATCTCGATTGGCATGACGCTGGACTTTGGCCTGTTGGTGAACAACCCACTCACCGTGGCCTTTGGCACTCTGGGCTTGATGGCCCTTAAAACCATCGTGATCATGGGTCTGGTGATGGTGGCCGGCGTGCCTTGGCCTCGCGGCGTGCTGCTTGGCTTGATGTTGTGCCAAGGCGGCGAATTCGGCTTTGTCATCATGGCGCAGGCCATGGACGTCAAATTGCTCTCTGATCAAACCGCAGGCATGGTCAACCTGATGGTCGGCCTTTCCATGGCCCTCACCGCGCCATTTGTGCTGTGGTACGACAAATTCACCGACAAGCAAATTGCCAAGGCTCCAGAAAAAACAGAGAAATTCGATTCACAAGAGCCCGAGGCGCTCATTTTGGGATTTGGGCGCTTTGGCCAGGTCACAGGTCGCATTTTGGCGGCCAACCACATTCACTTCACGGCGCTAGATAAAAATGCCGACCACATTGAGTTTGTGAAAAAATTTGGCAACCAGGTTTACTACGGCGATGCAGCCCGCCGCGAGGTGCTTGAGGCAGCGGGTATTGCCAAGGTGCGCACCGTGGTGGTGGCCATTGATGAGCCACAGGCCGCCCGCGGTATTGTGGAATATATTGCGCACCACCACCCAAAAATTACCATCATCGCCCGTGCCCACAACCGCGTGGATTACCTGGCCTTAAAAGCAGCAGGAGCGCACTCAGTGATTCGTGAACTGTTTGCAGGTGCCCTGGAGGCCGCCACCGAAACCCTGCACGCTTTGGGTTACACCGATGGTGCGGCCATTCGCAAG
>NZ_CAXQZX010000017.1:0-45121 GCF_964228395.1 Limnobacter sp. | reverse complement strand
GCCTCGCCTGAACTGAGGCCCGCCCTCCAAAACAGAGGTCGGGTCGGGCCTCTGCCCCCTTGGGGGCACCGTTCATTCTTGGCACGGTCGGGCAGATTGTCCTGAAGGTCGCTGCAGGGGCATTGGCCCCTGCTGGCTTCTGGGCAAGCGAAGGGGCTGGGTTGGCACAGGCCGCGCAGGCCGATTCAGGGCAGCCCGCCCGGTTTGGCCCACACCGAGGGGCCGAGGCGTGTTTCCCCGCCAAGCCCCCCGCTTGGCGGGAAACCGAATCGGATGCAATGGCGACATTTTCGCCTTGCATGCCCCCTCGGAAGGGACAAGAAGGGAACCACGGGCTGATCCCAGGCCCAGCGACCTGTGCCAACCCGGCTCCAACGCGGCCCCAACACGCTGCGCAATCAACGGTACCAAAACGCTGCGCGAGCGCTCCAGTTAGAGTAAACACTCATCCGATTCGCCCCGCGCTCCGTATAAACTGCGTCCAATCCATTGCGCAGTGCAACACCGTGAAAAAGATTCTAAAAACCGCCCTGAAGATCAACGAACTGGCCGTGAACACCGCGACCAACGCCGCCGACTGGTTTTTCCGCAAAGACATTCTTATTCAGTCTGGCAAAACCGAGTACGAAGTGATTGCTGAACAATCGCCCATGCGCGTGCGCTATTACGCCCCCAGCGCTGAAGCGCCCCATGCCAGCCTGGCCGACGGCGAGAGTGAAACACCGCCGGGGCGCCAGCATGCCATCCCTGTGGTGTTGGTTCCGCCATTGGGGGTGACCACCGAAACTTTCGACCTTATGCCTGACCGCAGTTTGGTGAAGTTTATGGTGGAGGCTGGCTACAAAGTGTATTTGGTCGACTGGGGCAAGCCCGAGCGCAAACACGCCTCACTTGGCCTTTACGACTACAGCCACGACATGATGGGTCAAGCCATGGCCGCTGTGCGTCAACACAGCGGCAGCTCCGAAGTGTCTTTGTTCGGTTGGTGCATGGGTGGCTTGCTATGCCTGTTGTACGCAGGTTACGGGGAAGACAAGCACATTCGTAACCTGGTCACAGTGGCCAGCCCCATCGACCTGCGCAACGGCAAAAACATCATGGCCGTGGCCTCAAACACCCTCAACGTCACAGCCCGCTTTATTCGCAAATACAGCGAGTTCCGGCTTGACCGCATCAACCCAGTGTTGTTCACACCGCCGGGCTGGATGGTGAGCCTGGGCTTTAAACTCACCGCACCTGTGGCCAGCATCACCACTTACTGGGATTTGCTGACCCGCCTGCACGACCGTGAGTTTGTGGAACAGCACACCACCACCGCGGATTACCTGAACAACATGATGTTGTACCCCGGCGGTGTGGTGCGCGACTTCATGGTGCGCTTTGCTGTGGACAACCGCCTGGCCAAGGGCAAAGTAAAAATTGGCGATAAATACAGCGCTTTGGGTAACATCACGGCCAATATGTTGGTGTTTGCCGGCGAGACCGATCATTTGGTACCCGCCAGCATGGCCAAGCAAAGCATCCAATTGTCTTCCAGCCAAGATTCACAATTTTTGCTGGCACCCGGCGGGCACATGGGCGTTATTTTGGGCAGCAAAGCCCGTGAACATGTGTGGCAATTGTCAGCCGACTGGCTGCGCAGCCGCTCCCAAACCGAAGCCAAGGCACCCCGCAAGCGGGCACCGAAGGCACAGACCCAAGCGGCCTGATTCAGCACGACGAGCAACATCGCATCGGCGCACGTGGTTTTAATCAGATCGTCATCCACTTGCAATATATTTCGATTATTATAAAAATATGGAAGAGAAAGACATCATCAAAGCCCTCAGTGCATTGGCCCAGCCCTCCCGGCTGAGGGTGTTTCGCGCATTGGTGCAAGCGGGGCCGTTGGGGCTCACCCCGGGGCAACTGTGCGAGACCCTGGAGGTACCACCCGCCACCATGTCCTTTCACTTGAAGGAATTGACCAACGCCCAGCTCGCGCTACCCGTGCGCGAGGGTCGCAACCTGTTTTACACCGCCCAATTTGCCCACATGAACAACGTGGTGGCTTACCTCACCGAAAACTGCTGCCAGGGGCAACCCTGCGGCCCAACCAATCAACCCTCAAAAACTGTTTGCTCATGAACACCAATGTTTTGATCCTGTGCACCCACAACTCGGCCCGCAGCGTGCTTTCCGAGGGCATGCTGAACCACCTGGCCAAGCAATATGGCAAGCCCTTCAAGGCCTACAGCGCGGGCAGCTCACCCAGTGGCCGCATTAACCCCTATGCCCTTCAAGCCCTACAAAACGCTGGGGTAGACACCACGGGCTACCACAGCAAAAGCTGGGATGTGTTCACGCAAGATGGCGCCCCCAAAATCGACATCGTGATCACCGTGTGCGACAGCGCCGCCGCGGAACAATGTCCTTACTGGCCGGGCAGCCCGGTTAAAACACATTGGGGCTACCCTGACCCTTCCAACGAGCTCGAAGAAAACAAGCCCAAGGCTTTTGAGCTCACCCGCCAGGCCATCGCTTACAAAATGATGCAACTCATCGAGCTCCCCGTGGCTAACATGAGCGCCAGCGATCTGAACGCGGCCCTGGCTCGCATTGCCAGGAGCTAATGCGCCATGCCCTACACATTTGCACAAAAACTGGCCGCTGAATTTCTTGGCACCATGCTGCTGATTGCCGTGGTGATTGGCTCGGGCGTGATGGCTGAAAACTTATCTGAGGGCAACAACGGGGTGGCACTCACCGCCAACACCTTAGCCACGGTGTTTGGTCTGTACATCTTGATCGAAATGTTCGGCCCCATCAGCGGTGCGCATTTCAACCCAGCCGTCACCATGGCCATGGTGCTCCTGAAGCGCCAAAAGTCAGCAGAAATGCTGCCCTACGTGCTGGTGCAATTGGCTGGCGCTTTTGTGGGCGCACTGCTGGTGCACCAAATGTTTGACATGCAATTGTTGCAATTTTCAGAAAAACCCCGCACGGGCTGGGGCATTTGGACGGGCGAGTTGGTCGCCACCGCGGGCCTGCTGTTGGTGATTTTGCTGGCCAACGCCCAACGGGTATCGGCCATGGTCGCTTGTTACATCGGGGCGGCCTACTGGTTTACATCCAGCACCTCGTTTGCAAACCCGGCGGCTGCCTTTGGTCGAATGTTCTCAAACTCATTCGCAGGCATTTCGCCGGCCGATGTGCCGGGGTATGTGGCCTTTGAGCTGTTGGGCGCATTGGTGGCACTGGCCTTGTACAAACGACTCAGTCCGGCAACCAGCCGGGCGGCTTAACAAAACACAACAGGCGGTTTTTAACACCCCGCGTGGTCCGCACCTTGTGCAACAGGTGCCCCCAACCCGCCACCGCCTGCTTCAGCGGATTGGTGCTTGGCACAGGGGTAACCGTGCCATACACCGGCTTTACGCCGGGCAAAAACCCCTTGTAGGTGCCAAACCACCGGTCCCACACAATCAAAATGCCGCCATAGTTGCAATCGTGATATTCCGTGTTTTTGGCATGGTGCAAACGGTGATGCTGGGGGCAATTGAACACACGCTCAAACCAACCGTGCACCTCAAAAGTCTCTGTGTGTATCCAGTACTGGTAAAGCAAATTAATCGTGTGGGCAAAAGTGACCGCCAAAGGATCCATGCCCAGCCAGGGCAGCGGCAACCAAAACACAAACGTATAAAACGGCCCCAGCACACTCTGGCGCAAGGCGGTGCTTAGGTTGTAATGCTCACTGGTGTGGTGGTTAGAATGCTCGGCCCAAAAGGCACCACAACGGTGAGCACAACGGTGATACCAGTAGTAGCAAAAGTCGTCAGCCAACACCACCAAAGGCACAAACCACCAACTCGACACAGGCAAGTCCACCACGCGGTTGTTGTACAACCACAGCATGATCGGCAGGGTCCATAGCGCTGCAATCGCTATCGCAAGCAACTTAAGCGCCCCCATGGCCATGGAACACAGGGAGTCTCGCCACTCATAGCCCTTGAACCAGGCCTGCGGCCCTTTTCTACGGATGGCCCACCCCTCCAAGGCCATGGCAGCAAAAAAATATGGCAAAGCCGCCATATACAACCACTGGGTCCACAACTTGAACTCGGGGGAATCCACCAACACGGCCACACCTCTGCATTACATATTTATGGGAATTTGCCCAGCATGGTAACGTGGCACACCGAATGCCACAATCTTGCAACGCAAAAAGGGCCTCCGAAGAGGCCCTTTCTGTTCAACAACTTCCGTGCTCGATTACTTCACGGCGACTGCTTTGCCATCGGCTGTTTTAACGCCCTTCCAAGCGTTTTCAATCAGCTTCACAGTGGCGTCTGGCAGGGGCACATAGTCCAGGTCAGAAGCCATCTTGTCACCCTTGGCGTAGGCCCACTTGAAGAAGCTCAGCACATCGGTGGCTTTTTCTGCGTTGGCCTGCTGCTTGTGGAACAGAATGAAGGTGGCACCAGTGATGGGCCATGCCTGCTTGCCTGGCTGGTTGGTCAAAATTTCGTAGAAGTCATTCTTGGTCCAATCGGCACCTGCCGCTGCGGCCTTAAAGGTGTCCTCATTAGGCTGAACAAAGGCGCCATCGGCGTTTTGCAACTGGGTGTGGATCAGCTTGTTTTGCTTGGCATAAGCGTATTCAACATAGCCAATGGAGCCCGGCAGGCGCTGCACGAAGGCAGACACACCCTCGTTGCCCTTGCCACCCAAGCCCACAGGCCACTTCACAGCGGTGCCTTCACCCACCGTGTCTTTCCAGTCGCTGCTTACCTTGCTCAGGTAGTTGGTAAAAATAAAGGTGGTGCCGGAGCCATCGGCACGGCGAATCACGCCAATGTCTTGGTTGGGTAGGGTCACGCCAGGGTTCAGGTCGGCAATCGCCTTGTCGTTCCACTTGGTGATTTTGCCTAGGTAAATGTTCGCCAACACCTCGCCGGTCAATTTCATCTGTCCTGGGGCAATGCCCTGCAGGTTCACCACGGGCACCACGCCACCAATCACGGTGGGGAACTGCATCAAGCCCTTCTCGGCCAGGTCAGCAGGCTTCAGGGGTGCATCAGAGGCACCAAAATCAACGGTTTTGGCGGTGATCTGCTTGATACCACCACCCGAGCCGATGGACTGGTAGTTCACCTTGTTGCCGGTTTCCTTGTTGTAGGCATCGGCCCACTTGGCATAAATAGGAGCAGGGAAAGAAGCGCCTGCACCGGT
The DNA here is from genome assembly GCF_964228395.1 of Limnobacter sp. Lineage (GTDB taxonomy): Bacteria > Pseudomonadota > Gammaproteobacteria > Burkholderiales > Burkholderiaceae_B > Limnobacter. The sequence goes on along the minus strand of NZ_CAXQZX010000017.1, from coordinate 39,907 downwards.
AATTTCAGCTGCGTTGGCTGCAGTCACGCCCAGCGCCAAGGCACTGGCGGAGATCACTGTCGCAATGGATTTGATGTTGAACATTATTCACCTCACTTTTTAAAGTGCCCCCATGATGAATGAGGAATGTTTCAGAATCATGACAAAAATATGGCGGTTTCATCAATGTAAAAAAGCCACACGGTGCAAACCGATGTGGCTTTTTGTGTTGAAGCAAGCTAGGCAACCGGCCTTAACCAAATCGGCCTGTAATGTAGTTTTCGGTTTCCTGCTTTTTGGGCTTCAAAAAGATCTGGTCAGTCACCCCAAACTCCACCAACTCGCCCAGGTACATGTAGGCGGTGTAGTCTGATACCCGCGCAGCCTGCTGCATGTTGTGGGTCACAATCACCACGGTGTAGTCTTCTTTCAGCTCGGTGATCAGCTCTTCAATGCTGGCTGTAGAAATGGGGTCCAGCGCCGAGCAGGGCTCATCGAGCAACAACACCTCGGGCTTAATAGCAATGCCACGGGCGATGCACAAGCGTTGCTGCTGCCCACCCGACAAACCATTGCCACTTTGATTGAGCTTGTCTTTGACTTCTTTCCACAACGCCGCTTTGGTGAGTGCCCACTCCACCCGCTCATCCATTTCGCCCTTGGATAATTTTTCAAACAGCCGCACGCCAAATGCAATGTTTTCGTAAATGCTCATGGGGAAAGGCGTTGGCTTCTGAAACACCATACCGATCTTGGAGCGAATCAGAGCGATGTCTTTCTTGGAGGTGATCAGGTCTTCACCATCCATCAAAATTTGCCCCTCAGCGCGTTGCTCGGGGTAAAGCGCATACATTTTGTTGAAGGTGCGCAGCAGGGTGGACTTGCCGCAGCCCGAGGGGCCAATAAAGGCTGTCACACGCTTTTCGGGGATCTGCATGCTCACATGCTTGATGGCGTGGAAATCACCGTAATAAAAGTTGAGATCACGCACATCCAGCTTGGTTTTCTCAATCACAGTTTCCGTGGTCATACACAGGCCTTCGGTCAAAAATTATTTGGAATTCTTCAGCAGTGAACGGGCAATGATGTTCAACACCAGCACGCCCGCGGTGATCAAAAACACGCCGGCCCAAGCCAATTGCTGCCATTCGGTGAAGGGGCTCAAGGCGAAGTTAAAAATCATCACCGGCAAGTTGGCCATGGGCTTCATCATGTCGGTGTTCCAGAACTGGTTCGACAAAGCCGTGAACAACAGCGGCGCGGTTTCGCCGGCAATTCGCGCCACCGACAACAAAATGCCCGTCAAAATACCGGCGTATGAAGCCTTCACGGTGATCGACATCACCATCTTCCACTTGGGCGTACCCAAGGCAAAGGCTGCCTCACGCAGGGCGTCGGGCACAAGGCGCAACATGTTTTCGGTGGTGCGGATCACAATCGGGATTTGAATCAAAGCCAAAGCCACCACTCCGGCCCATGCCGAGAAATGCCCCATCACCCGAACCATCACGGCGTACACAAACAAACCGATCACAATCGACGGTGCAGACAACAGGATGTCGTTAATAAAGCGCACCGAACTGGCCAGCTTGTTGTCTTTGCGGCTCTCGGCCAGGTGCACCCCCGCCATAATGCCCAGCGGCGTGCCAAACAGTGTGGCAAACCCCACCATCAGCAAAGTGCCCACAATGGCGTTGGCCAAGCCACCGCCCTCAACCCCCGGGGGTGGGGTCATCTCGGTAAACAACTCCCAAGACAAGCCGCCGATGCCCAGGCTCACTGTGGTCCATAAAATCCAGATCAACCAGAACAAGCCAAAAGCCATGGCCGCCAAGCTCAACGTGAGCGCGAACATATTGATCCAGCGCCGCTTGGTCTGCATTTGGTTTCGCACCCGCTCATCGGTCACCACGGTGGTGACCGAATCGGCTGGTCGGGGAAGATTATCCTTGGGCAATGCACTCATAATCGCTTATCTCCCGTTGCTCGACAGTTTGGCCAGCAAGAGCTTGGAAGCCACCAGCACCAGGAAAGTAATCAGGAAAAGAATCAGGCCCAACTCCATCAGGGCAGAGGTATGCAAACCGGGGCTGGCCTCGGCAAACTCGTTGGCCAATGCCGACGTGATGCTGTTTCCGGGCGAGAACAGCGAAATATCGTTGAGGTAATTGGTATTGCCAATGACAAAGGTGACCGCCATGGTCTCGCCCAAGGCGCGACCCAGGCCGAGCATAATGCCGCCGATTACGCCCACCTTGGTGTGGGGCAGCACAATTTTCCAGACCACCTCCCAAGTGGTGCAGCCCATGCCATAACCAGCCTCTTTTAACATCACTGGCGTGACCTCAAACACATCTCGCATCACCGCGGCAATGTAAGGGATGATCATGATGGCCAGCACCACGCCTGCGCACAGCAGACCAATGCCAATGGGTGGGCCAGAAAACAAAGCGCCAATCACGGGCACTTGGCCAATGGTAGCGTTCATCGGCGCTTGCACATATTTGGCAAAAATAGGCGCAAACACCAACAAACCCCACATGCCATACACAATGGAGGGCACCGCAGCCAGCAATTCAATGGCGGTACCCAAAGGGCGCCGCAACCAGGGGGGCGACAACTCGGTGAGGAACAAGGCAATGCCAAAACTGATGGGCACCGCAATAATGAGCGCGATCAGGGATGTCACCAAGGTGCCGTAAATGGGGACCAGGGCGCCATATTCGTCATTGGGTGGATCCCAGTTGGCAGTGAACAGAAAATCAAAACCAAACGCCTTGATGGTGTCCCAAGAGGCAATCACCAAAGACACAATGATGCCGCCCAACAGCAGCAGGGTGAACAGGGACGCCCCGCTGGTCAGCAGGCCGAAGATGGCATCGCCCCGTTTGCTGGGCGCTTTGATGGTCGGAACGGTTGACATGTCTTAAGGCTTCGCCTGCAGAGTTTCTGACTCAGACCCGCTAGGGTATCCAGAAAGTATGACAAAAAAATGACAAAAATAAGACGCCACTATGAAAACAGAGTCAAACGACTCAAATCAAGGGCTCAGCGACCCGGTCTTTTGCTGTAAAACTGGATCGGCACCACCGATGGGGGTGGGCTATTGAAAATTTCTCGCCGCATTGTACCCATGATGTGCATTTCGCATGGCTTGCAATCAAATTTCAGGGTGTATTTTTGGTCGCCATTGACCAGCACCATGGGCTCGGCTTTGACCTGACCCTGCACACCTTTGATCCCTTTGGCCTGTTTTGGGCACAGGTTAAACGAAAATCGCAAACAATGCTTGGTGATCATCACCGGCACCTCTCCCGCCTCTTCATGGGCCTCGTAGGCTGCAGCAATCATCTCCACGCCGTGCTTCTTGTAAAAATCCCGGGCCTTTTGGTTGTACACATTGGCCAAAAAACTCAATGATTTTTCTGGATACGCCACTGGAGGCTCCACGGGGGCCTTGCGCGCCGGGCGCTGCCACTGGGCCACGCGTGCAGCCATCAACTGCTCCACGGCGTCCCGGCGAAGGGCATTCACGGCCCCGGCGGGCACAAACCACGGCTGGCTGATTTTAAGCTCAACCCCCAAAGCGGCCAACTCGGTGTTGCCCAACTTCCCGAGGTGTTGAAGCAAACTGGCCTGCGCCTTGTCGGCTTGCTTGGCCACCTCGAGGGGCATTTCCGCCTCAGCGCTCACGCAAATACCGTCTTCATCGGTCAATTCCAAGCAAAGACCGGCCAATTCACCACTTCTTTCCAAATCCCGCAAGGTCATCCACACCCCAATGCGTCGTTCTGCACTGGTTTTGGCCAACGCCATGTCCCAAGCGTGGTCGCGGTTGCGGTGCACTGGCAAACCCGGCTTCAAGCCGGTGTAGGTTGGCATGGGGTCTTTGGGGTACACCCGATACACCGAGGTGCCCGCCTGCGAGCCCCGCAAACCCGGCAGCAACTCGGCGCGGTTCACATGCAAACCCAACACCTCGCGCTTGCGCATGTAGTTCAGGCCATCGCCGTTGCAGAGGGCCTCCGTGGTTTCAATGTCTACACTTTTTTCGCCCACGGCCAACACATGCCCCACAGGCAGACCCACAAACTTGGGTGAATCAAACGCCCCAATGTCTTCCTTGCGCCCAGTGGCAAAGTAATCGGTGGCGCCACGGTGAAAATTGCGGTCTGGATCGGGGCGGAAATAGTGGCGGGTGCTGCCGCTGGAGGCGCGAACAAACTCGCCGCGCTCTTCCATGATTTCGTCAAGCAAAATTCGGTAATGGGCCGTGATGTTTTTAACGTAGGCCATGTCTTTGTAGCGGCCCTCAATTTTAAAAGACCTCACCCCTGCATCAATCAAGGCTTCCAGGTTACCGCTTTGGTTGTTGTCTTTCATGGACAGCAAATGCTTGTCAAAGGCCACCACAGCGCCGTCTTGGTCTTTCAAGGTGTAGGGCAGGCGGCAAGCCTGGGAACAATCGCCCCGGTTGGCGCTACGGCCTGTTTCGGCATGGCTGATGTAACATTGGCCAGAAAACGCCACACACAAAGCCCCGTGAATAAAGTATTCAATGGTGGCTCGATCACCCACGGCCGCATGCACCGCTTGTATTTGGGGAATGCTCAACTCCCGCGCCAACACCAGTTGAGAAAACCCGCTGTCAGCCAAAAAAGTCGCTTTTTCAACTGTACGAATGTCGCACTGGGTGCTGGCATGCAGTTGAATTGGCGGCAAGTCCATTTCCAGCAAACCCATGTCTTGAATAATGAGCGCATCCACCCCAGCGTCGTAGAGCTGCCAAATCAGCTTGCGGGCCTCTTCCAGCTCAGCGTCGTGCAAAATGGTGTTCAAGGTGGTGAATATGCGGGCATGGTACCGGTGGGCAAATTCCACCAAGCCTGCAATGTCGCTGACCGAATTGCTCGCATTGTGCCGCGCACCAAAGGTTGGTCCGCCAATGTACACCGCATCGGCACCGTGCAGCACCGCTTGGCGGCCAATCTCGGCGTCGCGGGCCGGGGCCAGCAATTCCAGTTCGTGGGGCAACAAACTCATGATTTTTATGGCAAATTCAGGCAGGGCTGAACATTATTCCAAAACTGGAGTCTGAGCGAAAGCAAAACCTGAACAAAGTTGGAGTTCCCATGGCCCGTGTTGCATTGCCATCAAAACTTGCCGCTCTTTTGTTGATCAACTGCCTGCCCTGGTCGGCCCATGCCGCCGCCCAAGCGGAAGCCATTTTTGGAGGGGGCTGCTTTTGGTGCATGGAAGAGGCGTTTGAAAAACTACCCGGCGTGAGCGAAGTGGTGTCAGGCTACACCGGGGGCAAAACACCCAATCCCAGTTACGACCAAGTCAGCAGCGGCACCACAGGCCATGTTGAAGTGGTGCGAGTGCTCTACAACCCTGAGCAAGTCAGCTACGCCAAGCTTCTTGAGCATTTTTGGATCAACATCGACCCCACCGTTAAAAACCGACAGTTTTGCGACGTGGGTGAGCAATATCGCTCGGTGATTTACACCCTAAATGCAGCCCAGCAGCAGGCCGCCGCCAAAAGCAAAGAGGACCTGATCAACAGTGGCCGATTTGCCAAGGTGTACACCACGGTGGAATCCGCGCAAACCTTTTACGTGGCCGAGGACTACCACCAGGACTTCTACAAAAAAAATCCGCTTCGCTACAAATATTACAAAACGACATGCGGGCGGCAAAATCGCCTCAATGAGCTTTGGGGCAAAGCCACCACGCCATGAGCGGCGTATAGAGCCCCCGCTCCACCCAAGCCCTCGGGGTGAAGGTTACACTGTGTCAACCTAGCTGGCGCAAAACATCCTTCACCATGACCAAGCTCAACCTTCGCAAGGCCCCTTGGCCAATCTTGATTGCTTTGGCACTGCTGCTAAGCGGTCAGCCTTGGGCTCAAGCCAAACCAGCAAACTGGCAGGCGCATGGCGGCACCGATTGGCGCGGCGCCCTGCCTGCCGACCATCCAGCCAGCCTGGGCCACCGTCTTGAGGTGCGCAACACTCGCCTAACCTTGCGCGATCAACTCACCCTTCAAGTGGATACCCTGCATGGCCAGGCGGTTTCTGTGGGAAGCGACCCCACCATCAACCTGGACAACCCATCGCAGTACAGGGTGAACATTGAGCATGCGCAGGTCTTCATCAACGACGCGGCCATTGTGCAAGCCGTGTCGCAAGAGCTGCAACAAAGTGGCGCCCCAATTCGTATTGAGCAGGTCACCACCCGTCCTGAAGGCATCCGGGTTAGCGGCAAAATAAAGCGCCTTGGGCTGTGGCTGTCTTTTTTTATGGAGGGCTCCCCCCGCATCGCCAGTGCCACCGACATCGAACTTCAACCCACCCGCATGGAAGTGGCTGGGGTCCCCTTTTTTAAAGCTCTGTTGGCCACCAACATTCAGTTGGAATCCTTGGTCAATATGAAATCAAAGTCGGTGTTTTTGAAGGGGCAAGCCATGGTGCTCAAGCCCCAGCAATTGCTCGATCAACCTGCACTGGACTTCGATTTGCAAGCCCTCACCCTGCAAAACGGCGGTGTAAAAGCCGTACTGGGGCGGCGCAGCTCCGCCCCAGACCCATTTTGCAAGCGCACCCAATGCCCGGAGAGTTTTGTGTACACGGCAGGCGGGCCGTTGCGTGCGGCAGGTCTTGAATTACCTGGCCTGCCCACACTGGCCGCCAGCGAGCACAATGCCCCACTGGCTGTGGCTTTACACAACCTGCAAAACACCCTGCGCAACAGCGCCGTGCTGTTGCGTCCAGATGGTGCGGTGTGGATCAACACCGGGGCCAAAGCTTCCGCACAACAGCACCTGGGGGCCTTGGCCGAGGGGCAAAGCGAATTCGCCCTGTTGGCCGACCAACAGGGCATCTTCAAAGAGCCACAAGCCAAGCTTGCAATGCTGGTTCACCACGCCGATTTGCAAACCCCCAGCGGCATAGGCCTGCGCGTTGAAAAAATGCTCAGCCTGAGCCAGGCCGACAGCTTGGTAGACCTGCCCGGCAGCACACAGCAAGTGCTGGCTGGCCACATCGAACTGGAGGAGGCTGGCTTAGACACCCTCATGAACCAGCACCTGTTTGCTTATGAGGGCTCCCCCATCAAGCAGGTTGAAACACATGTGAAGCGCGACGCGCTGGACCTTCACTTGCTGGTGCGCCCCCAGCTGTTTGGCCTACCCACGCTTTGGCTACCAACGCGGCTGGAGGGCACCCTGAATGTGGCTACCAATCGCCGCGGCATGATCTTCACACCCAGCACAATTCGCGTGTTGGGTATCTCGGTCGGCGGCATTTTGGAATGGGCAGGCATCTCGCTGGACCAACTGATTCACATTGAACGCCCATCGGTCAAACTGAGCGGCAACACATTGTTGATTGACCTGAGCAACGCCTTGCCTCCCATGCACCTGGACACCGAGCTGCACGAGGTACGCTTGGTGGAACAAGGCAACCACGATCACCATGTTCAACTGCATGTTGGTCTTCGTGACCAGACCAACATCGGGAAAATCTACAACGCCATTGAACAAATGCCCTCGGGCCTGTGGCTATACACCAAGGGGCTTACAGCCTTGGGCATTCGCACCGGGCCCACATTGGCCCATGTGCATACCCCACAGCATGCCACGCGCCTCGCAGTGGACTTGGGGCGGTTTCCCGGGCTGTTGGGCGACGGCGTGTTGCGCTTGCCGGCAGATCAACAGCTGCTCATCGAAATGCCGCCCTCAGAGCACCCAATACAGAGCCATCGCCACGAACAGCACACTCATTAGGTTGCCCACCATCACCAAGGAGGCCATGCGCTCAGGCTGCACACCGTACTTTTCTGCAAATACAAAGTTAAGCACCGCGGGCGGCAAGGCACCAAACACAATCAGCATGGCGGCATGCTCGGGGGGCAAGGGCAGCAACCACACACTCAAGGCGGCAAACAACAAGCCCGCCACGGGGCAAACCACAGCGCCAAGCAGGCCAAACCGAACGTCTGAAAAATCTGCCTGTGTTAATCGCACACCCAAAGAAAACAACAACAAGGGAATGGACACATCGCCCAACATCTTGATGGCGAAGTACAAAGGCTGCCACAACTGCACTTGCAACAGGCTTACCGCCAAGCCTGCAATCGACGCCAATATTACCGGCTCGCGCCACAACCCCATCAAGCGCGCAGTGGGACTCATCATCCAGATGCCCAAGGAATAATGCAGCGTGTTGCCCACCAAAAAAAGCATCACAGCCGCAGGCAGGGCTGATTCACCAAACGCCAAAATGGCCAGCGGCAAACCCATGTTGCCGCAATTGCTGAACATCATCGGCGGCACAAACAGGCGAGGGTCCACCTTCAAGCAGCGGGCCAAGGGCCAAGCCACCAGGCCCGAGCCCAAAATAACCACCACCCCACCAACGGCCAGCAGCCAATACGACTGCAAGTCAAACGACTTGCTGGCCAGCGCTGCAAACACCAGCGCTGGCACAAAAAACTCCATGTTCAACTGGTTGGCCACCCGCATGTCAGGCTTTTTAAGCCGACCGTACCAATAACCCACCGCCACAATGGCGAACACAGGAAACATCACAGAAACAATGCGCAACAACATGCCGCCTCCGTCGAGCAAGCCCGCAGTGTACTTCAGCCACGCCCTTGGCGGGGTTTGGCGTTAAGGCTCATCGGCAATCGTGTTGGAGAAAAGCAATTTAAGCGCAGGGTGGTCCAGGTTGCGCGGGTGGGTGAATGCAAAAAAGTCCTCAGTCACGCCAGGGGCATCACCCAGGTGCACCAGCGTGTCATCACGCACCACGTCTTCCATCAGCAAAGCGGGCACAGCGAACAAACCCAACCCCGCCCGCCCGAAAGTTTCCAGCAGCGCAAGGTCGTCAAACTCACCAACCACCTGCACCTCCACGCCCAGGCTTTCAAACCACTGCTCAAGCTTTAGGCGCAGCACGTTGTTACGGCTGGGCAACAAGAAAGGCGCGCGGTGCAATCCTTCTGGAAAAGCCATTCCATAGCGGTCGTTCAAACTGGGGCTGGCAAATATGCGTACCGGGTAAGACAACAATTTGGCGACCCTTAAATGGGCCGTGCCCTGCCCACCAGGGCGCTCGGCCAACACCAGATCAATTTCGTGCTGTACCAAGCCTGAACACAGGGATTCGAACCGCCCCTCGGTGCACACCAGCCGCACCGGACGCTGCAAACCAAGCACGGGCTCAATCATGTGAAACGACACCGTTTTGGGCAAAGCATCTGCAATCCCCACTGACAGGCGCAGGGTGTAGTCAAGCTCCTCGTCTTGCAGGCTCTCGGTCAACTGTTCGCCCAACTGAAAAATTTGGTCCGCGTACCGCAAAGCCAAACGACCGGCCTCGGTGAGGGCCAAACCTCGCCCGGCAGGTTGAAACAAAGCGCGCCCAAGCTGCTGCTCCAGCAGAGCAATTTGACTGGACAGGGTTTGGGCCCGCAGGCCCAACTGTCGGGATGCAGCGGCGATGCTGCCGCTGTGCGCCACCATCCAGAAATACCGCAGGTGGTGGTAGTTCAGGTCAGTCATCTTCAACGCAGACTATCCATTTTTTTCGAACTATCAATAATTTTTTATCCTGTTTATTCTTAGATTGAACCACGATACACTGCGCTTGTCTATTTGCTGCACAGGCAAATAAACCTGAACAGGAGGACATGGCATGAACACACACATCGTGGCCAAACACCCAGACATTGATGAAACCCTGCGCCGTTACGTACAGCGGCGCTTGCGCTCGGCCATCATGCGCTTGTCCAACCAAATCAAAAACATCACCGTCAAGCTGGACCGATTAAAAAATCCGGAGAACGGGCAACAGCGCAATTGCGTAATAGAAATCCGCATTGACGGCCAAGACACGGTGGTTGTCGACGGAGCAGGGCCACATTGGCTCAGCGCCATCGACACCGCCATAGAAACTGCGGCACGGGCTGTGCGCCGCAAATTAAAAACCACGCTTAGAAACGTGGCCCATTTGCAATTGTTGAAAGGACAACACGCATCATGAAACGCATTGTTTTATTTCTTGCCACCAACGTCGCCATCATGGTGGTGCTGGGCATCACCGTGCATTTGCTGGGGCTAAACCGCTTCATGGCAGGCGGTCAGCTCAACCTCACCATGCTGCTGGCTTTCAGTGCCGTGCTGGGCTTTGGTGGCTCGTTCATCAGTCTGATGATGAGTAAAACCATTGCCAAATGGAGCACCGGTGCCAAGGTGATTGAGCAGCCACGTAACCCCACCGAGCAATGGTTGTTCCAAACGGTGGACCAACTGGCCCGCCGCGCCAACATCCCCATGCCCCAGGTTGCTATTTACGAAGGTGCACCCAACGCGTTTGCAACGGGCCCCAGCAAAAGCAATTCCCTGGTGGCGGTGAGCACAGGCTTGCTGCAAAGCATGAGCCGCGAGGAAGCCGAAGCCGTGCTCGCCCACGAGGTGGCGCACGTGGCCAACGGCGACATGGTGACCCTCACCCTCATCCAGGGCGTGGTGAACACCTTTGTATTTTTCCTGGCTCGCGTGGTGGGTTTTTTGGTGGATCAGTTTCTGCGCAAAGACGACTCCGAATCGAGCGGCCAGGGCATGGGTTATTTCATCACCGTGATCATCATGGAAATCACCCTAGGCATTTTGGCTTCCATCATCGTGATGTACTTCTCGCGCCAGCGCGAGTACCGCGCAGACGCGGGCGCTGCACGCCTCATGGGCAACAAGCAACCCATGATCTCGGCACTGCGCCGTCTGGGTGGTATTCAAGCCGGCGAACTGCCAGGCACCATGGCCGCATCGGGCATTTCTGGCAAAGGCGGTGTGATGGCTTTGTTTAGCAGCCACCCACCCATTGAGCAGCGCATCGCCGCGCTGCAGCAGGCATAAGCACTGGCCTCACCGTGCTCATCCACCCGTCCCTTCCGGCCGGGTGGTTTTACCGAAGCCGCCCCCCGGGGCGGTTTTTTTTATAATACCCGGCGTGCCGTCCAGTAGGCACTTTGCCAATAACGGTCATCCAGGCGGCTAATGGTGACGCCCACACGGGTCGAGGCGTGCAAAAACTGCCCACGCCCCAGGTAAAATCCAACATGCCGACGGGTTGGGCCTGTTCTAAAAAACACCAAGTCACCAGGCCTTAGCTCGTCTGGCTTAACCGCCATGCCCAATTTGGCTTGTGCGCCAGTGGTGCGAGGCACCTCTATAGCAAAGTGCTCGCGAAGGGTCAGTTGAACAAAGGCAGAGCAATCAATGCCTGTTTTATCGGCACCACCCAGCTTGTAAGGGGTGCCTTGCCAAGCCTTGTATTGAACAAGCAAAGCCCGCGACACCCCGGCCTGATCGCCAGGCTCGGCATCAAAGATCGTACCGTCGGCCAGAAGCACCGACTCCACAGGCTCTGCATCCAATGAAGCACACCCTTGAGCCAGCAGCACACACAGCAAAAAGCAAACGCCGCGCCAACACCCCAGTTTGCTCATATTGAAGCCCACGCCTTCACAACCGTTTAAACCACAGCCCGACGCTCACTAAAACGCAACAACCCCTTCACAAACCGGTACAACAACCAGATGCTCAGCAAGAAGTAGATGACCACGCCCACACCCAGCAACATGGTCACCAACGAGACAACAAACCAAAAGCCACCAATCCAGAATGTTGAAATGAGCCAGTCGTAGTGAGATTTATAAACGGTGCCATTCGATTCAGGCCGCTTCACGTAGCAAATAATCAGCGCAATCAAAATAGGAACGAATGCGGTGAATATGCCCACGCCACCCAATATGTAGGCAATCAGCACAATGGTGCGGTGAGCCTCTTCAGAATCAACAACCGACTCGGGTTCGTAGCTCATGCAGATTCGCTTCGAAGGTTAAACACCCTTTCATCTTAAAATAAAAAACCCGCCTCTGAGGGCGGGTGTCTTGGGGCCTCGGGAAAAATCAACCCAGGTTGAGGGCCGCAATACCAGCTCGGGCAATTTGTGCGTCTTGATCGGACTTCACACCCGAAACGCCCACCGCGCCAATGCACTGACCATCCACCATGATGGGTACGCCTCCTTCCAGCATGCCCTCCAATTTGGGAACCGACAAGAAAGAGGTGCGACCATTGTTGATCACTTCTTCCAGCAGCTTGCTTTCACGACGCCCCAAGGCAGAGGTGTTGGCCTTGGCTGGGGCGATGTACGCACTCATGGTGGGGGCCGCATCCAAGCGCAACAAACCTAGCAAATGGCCGCCATCGTCGGCCACGGCGATGGTCACTCCCCAATTGTTTTTATCGGCTTCTGCACGCGCCGCGTTCAAGATGGTTTGTACGTCGTCAGCAGACAACACGGCTTTGGTCTTCATTGTGTCACTCCAGATTCAAAAAATTCACGGGGCATTATGACTTCACCGAAGCACACATGCCTAGGGTGGATGACCCTAATACCTCTGCGAACTCCCCGTACCCCTGGCCTTTTGGCAACTACGGCGCACAACTGAGGCCTTGATCAGCGTTGTCGCAGGCAGCAGGCTTGGCCAATTCGCCATCACCCACAGTGGCGGGGCGTCCTGGGCCCACTTCAACCACCACGCCCTGAATCACCTTGCCAGCAACGTTCTCAGTTCTCACCACCGAACGGGTTTGCTCCTGGCGGGCCAAAACCACCGCCCCTTGGGCCGAGGTCAAGGCTGCACTTTCCTGGGGCGACAACAACACCGCTCCGTTGTAGCTCACCGGAATTCGCGTCAGCACCCCTGCCCCGTCGTAGAAAAAGTTGTAAGCCCCCGACTGTCCAGGCCCAGACAAGTGGATCACTTGCCCTGGCACCAAAGACGCACCTTCAAAAGGCAACACAGTCATGTACCCGCCCAAACCAGCCGAGTTGATTGCACCCACACTGACCTGAATGGCGCGTGGGTTGGGGCCGGGCGCGGCGCCTGGCTCACCAAACGGCACCACGCTGGACACACTGGGTTGCACGGCATTGTTAACAGGCACCGACAACGTGAGCGCCGGGAAAGAGCGGCTCGCTCCCGCTGCAAAGTCGTTGTAAGGCATTCGAGCCCGCAAAACACTGGCTTGCGGTGTGCTCAGTCCACGTGAACGAATCGCGATTAAATCGCCCTCCACGCCCACACCCGCAGTGTTCAAGGCCACAGCATTGTTGACCGCAACCAAGCTGGCACCTTGGCTAGCCTGATAGGCGTAATCGGCCCCATGCAGGCCTGCAAGTACCGACAAACCTCCACGAATTTGATTGTCCTGCAGCAGCATCACCGAAGCGTTGTTGGGTGTTGAAAAATGCGCTTGCCCACCAGCCTCTGCATTGATTCTCCCCTGACGTTGTTCAATGGCGGCTGACGCAACGTGAATTCTGCCCAAACCGGTCAATGGGTCTACAGGCTCACGGCCCGAAAACACATCCAGCGACGCAGGCAACAATCGAGACAACGCCGCCGACGACAATGGAGCGCTTCGGTGATGCGCCACAAAACTCATTTGCCCGGCTCCCAATTGGATATCGCCATCCAGCAGCAAACGACCGCTGGTCTCCACATGGCCTTCGCGTGCAAAAAGGCTGCGCAGGCGAAGGTCTGAAGAGTTCAAGATGCGAATTCGGTCAGCGTGGGCAGCCACCGACCCATTGAAGCGATTTTGCGCATGCTCAAGCTGAATATTTCCGCCCACAACATTCAAGGTGAATTCGCCTTGAACCTGAAGCGCGCCCACTTGCGCCAGTGAATTGGCCTCTACCTGAAGATCACCCAGCACATCGCTTTGCCCGAGCACTACCCCGTCACCGCGCAAGTTCAGGTTGGCAGCCGCATTCACACCGATCGCACCCTGAGCCTGCCCCACATCAAGGGTCAGATGCTCAGCCGATGCGAGGCGCCCCCCTTGCCGCACATTCAAAGTGTTTAGACCGTTCAGGCGATTGCCTTGATGGTCCAGCGCGACCGATGAGGCCACAATGTTCGAACCCGCCCACGCAAGCGCATCAGACTGCGACAAGCCGCCTTGCACGGTTAAGTTGGCCAAGCCCTCCACCTGCAATGCGCCAAGCCGCAGAGCGTCTGCATTCACCTGCAGATGACCACCCACCTGCCCTTTGTAAGCAAGCTGCCCAGCTTGAATGCTCAAATGACCTGCGCTGTTCACATGAGCATTAACCTCCTGCCCCGGCGCTGCACCCAACACCAAGGTGCCATCGATGCGATTACCTGTATGGGTCAAGCTCACTTGCGGAGCAAACAGATGGGCCTGGTTGGTATTCACAGCCTCTGTTTGCTCAACAAGCCCAGCTTGCACACGCAAGCCTTCAACCCGACCCAGTTGGCCCAAGCGTACCAAGTCGGCCTGTGCATCCAATTGCTCCAACTGGCCCGCAGCCTGCACTTGCATACTGCCCTCTGACCGAACATTTGCGACCTCGGCGCGCCCAAGGTCGATCACCGGCAAATGATTATTTGCATGGTTCAACTGCACAGAATTGGCTTGTGCAAGCAACGAGCCCTCAATCGTCAAAGCGTCGTTCTGTTCAATGTGTATAGCGTGAAGCTGCAAGGTGCCTCGCACCTGACCCGCCACACTCAACTGATTTGCATCATGAAGACTCGCGTGGTCCACCCGATTGAACACGACCTCACCACGAAAATCGTTGCCCGCATGATCCAGTGCAATAACACCACCCTGAAACTGAGTTTGCCCACCCACGGTGAGCGCTTGCGATTGGTTGACCTGTTGAGCCTGAATTTTTAAATTGCCTGTGGTGTTGGCTTGGTGTAGGCGCACTTGCTTGGCTTGGGCAGACAGCTCCGTCAGCCCAGTCAAAGACACGTCTAGCTGCCCTGCAGCATGTAGGTCAGCGATAGCCGCCCGGCCCAAAACATTCAGGGTGTCAACACCACGCAACTGAACCCGCTCCACACCATTCAACACCACCTCTGAAGAGAACTGATTGTCGGCGTGGCTCAAGATGACCGAGTCGCCCTTAAGCGCCAAATCGCCGAGTACCTGCAAAGTGCCTGTTTGAGTCAAGATGGGAGCATTGATCGCAGCATCCCCGTTGACACGAACACGCGCAACGTCCACGAAATGGGCGTCGGCTTTCAGGGAATCAGTTTGCACACCACGCATGCTAAACCCGCCATGTACATCCACCTGCATGGATTGCGACTGGCCAGTCAAGACGAGTGGCGCTTGGCTGGCCACAGCAACTTGACCCGCGTTTTGCAAAGTAACTTGGCCCACAAACTCGTTGGCTGAGTCGGTCAAATTAATGTTTCCACCGACCAGGGTGGTTTGACCCCCAATCGAAATTGCTGAAGATTGGCTCACTTCGTTGGCTGCCAAAGTGGCGTTGCCAGAAGTGTTCAGTCCATCCAGCGAAATTCTATCTGCGTGAGCTGAGACCGATTCAGCAGTTAAGTTTTGAAGGTGCAGAGAGTCGGCAGCTGATAGATCAACCTGAGCGGCACTGCCTTGAACAAGCAAGTCGTTTAAATCACGTAGATTCACCTGTCCTGCATTTTGCAAAGTAACTTGACCTACGAACTCGTTGGCTGAGTCGATCAAATTAATGTTTCCTCCGACCAAGGTGGTCTCGCCACCAACCGCAATCGCGGACACCTGACTCACTTTGTTGGCCGTCAAAGTGGCGTTGCCAGAAGTGTTCAGTCCATCCAGCGAAATTCTATCTGCGTGAGCTGAGACCGATTCAGCAGTTAAATTTTGAAGCTGCAGAGAATCGATCGCCGTTATATCAACATGAACGGCACTTCCTTGAACAAGCAAGTCGTTTGAATCACGCAGATTCACCTGTCCTGCATTTTTCAAAGTGACTCGACCAGCAAACTCATTGGCTGAGTCGGTCAAATTAATGTTTCCTCCGACCAGGGTGGTTTGACCGCCAATCGAAATTGCTGAAGATTGGATCACTTCGTTGGCCGTCAAAGTGGCGTTGCCAGAGGTGTTCACTGTGTCCAATAAAATGCCATCTGCATGGGCTGAAACCAATTCAGCAGTTAAGTTTTGAAGCTGCAGAGAATCGGCTGCATGTACATTCAACCTTGTGGCGCCACCTTGAATAGTCAGGTTATTTGAGTCACGAAGATTCACTTGACCTGCATTTTGCAAGGTGACTCGACCAGCAAACTCATTCGCCGAATTATCCAGACTTACATTTCCGCCAACTAGCGTTGTTTCACCGCCAACCGCTATCGCGGACACCTGACTCACTTCGTTGGCCGTCAAAGTGGCGCTGCCAGAGGTGTTCACTGCGTCCAATAAAATGCCATCTGCACGGGCTGAAACCGATTCAGCAGTTAAGTTTTGAAGGTGCAGAGAATCGGCAGCTGATAGATCAACCTGAGCGGCACTTCCGGTAACAAGCAGCTCGTTAGAATCACGCAGACTAACTTGACCCGCGTTTTGCAGAGCAACTTGACCTACGAACTCGTTGGCTGAGTCGATCAAATTAATGTTTCCTCCGACCAGGGTGGTTTGACCACCAATCGAAATTGCTGAAGATTGGTTCACTTCGTTGGCTGCCAAAGCGACATCGCCAGAGGTGTTCAATCCATCCAGCAAAATTTCGCCAGCAGTTGCCACAACGGATTCAGCAGTTAAGTTTTGAAGGTGCAGAGAATCAGCAGCCGATAGATCAACCTGAGCGGCACTTCCTTGTACAAGCAACTGGTTGGAATCACGCAGATTCACCTGACCCGCATTTTGCAAAGTGACTTGACCAGCAAAATCGTTTGCTGAGTTATTCAAACTTACATTTCCACCGACCAGGGTGGTTTGACCACCAATCGAAATTGCTGAAGATTGGCTCACTTCGTTGGCTGCCAAAGTGACATTGCCAGAAGTGTTCACTCCGTCCAGCTCGATGTTGTCCCCAGTTGCTGACAACGATTCAGCAGTTAAGTTTTGAAGGTGCAGAGAATCGGCAGCTGATAGATCAACCTGAGCGGCGCTACCTTGAACAGTCAGGTTGCTAGAGTCTCGCAGATTCACCTGGCCTGCATTTTGCAATTTGACCTGACCGGCAAACTCATTTGCCGGGTTATCCAGACTTATATTTCCGCCAACCAGGGTGGTTTGACCACCAACCGAAATTGCTGAAGATTGGCTCACTTCGTTGGCTGCAAAGGCGACATCGCCAGAGGTGTTCAATCCATCCAGCAAAATTTCGCCAGCAGTTGCCGCAACGGATTCTGCAGTTAAGTTTTGAAGCTGCAAAGAATCGGCTACATGAACATCCAACCTTGTGGCGCTACCTTGAATAGTCAGGTTATTGGAGTCACGAAGATTCACCTGACCTGCGTTTTGCAAAGTGACTTGACCAACAAATTCATTCGCCGAATCATCCAGACTTATATTTCCGCCAACCAGGGTGGTTTGACCCCCAATCGAAATTGCTGAAAATTGGCTCACTTCGTTGGCTGCCAGAGTGGCGTTGCCAGAAGTGCTCACTCCGTCCAGTACGATGTTGTCCCCAGTTGCTGACAACGATTCGGCAGTTAAATTTTGAAGCTGCAGAGAATCAGTAGCTGATAGATCAACCTGTGCGGCACTACCTTGAACAGTCAGGTTGTTGGAGTCTCGCAAACTCACCTGACCCGCATTTTGCAAAGTGACTTGACTAGCAAAATCGTTTGCTGAGTTATTCAAACTTACATTTCCACCGACCAGGGTGGTTTGACCGCCAATCGAAACTGCTGAAGATTGACTCACTTCGTTGGCTGCCAAAGTGACGTTGCGTGAGGTGTTCACTGCGTCTAGCAAAATACTATTTGCGTGGGCCGAGACAGTTTCGGCAGTTAGGTTCTGAAGTTGCAAAGAGTTGGCTACATGTACATCCAACCTTGTGGCGGCACCTTGAACATGCAGATTGTTAGAGTCACGCAGATTCACCCGACCTGCATTTTGCAAAGCAACTTGACCTACAAAATCGTTGGCTGAGTTGGTCAAATTAATGTTTCCACCGACCAGGGTGGTTTGACCACCAATCGAAATTGCTGAAGATTGGCTCACTTCGTTGGCTGCCAAAGTGACATTGCCAGAGGTGTTCAATCCATCCAGCAAAATTTCGCCCGCAGTTGCCACAACGGATTCAGCAGTTAAGTTTTGAAGCTGCAAAGAATCGGCTGCATTTACATCCAACCTTGTGGCAGTACCTTGAACATGCAGATTGTTAGAGTCACGCAAATTCACCTGACCTGCGTTTTGCAAAGTGACCTGACCAGCAAAATCGTTTGCTGAGTTATTCAAACTTACATTTCCAGCGACTAGCGTTGTTTCACCGCCAATCGAAATTGCTGAAAATTGACTCACTTCGTTGGCTGCCAGAGTGGCGTTGCCAGAAGTGCTCACTCCGTCCAGTACGATGTTGTCCCCAGTTGCTGACAACGATTCGGCAGTTAAGTTTTGAAGCTGCAAAGAATCAACAGCCGATAGATCAACCTGTGCGGTACTACCTTGAACAGTCAGGTTATTGGAGTCTCGCAAACTCACCTGACCCGCATTTTGCAAAGTGACTTGACCAGCAAAATCGTTTGCTGAGTTATTCAAACTTACATTTCCAGCGACTAGCGTTGTTTCACCGCCAATCGAAATTGCTGAAAATTGGCTCACTTCGTTGGCTGCCAGAGTGGCGTTGCCAGAAGTGTTCACTCCGTCCAGCACGATGTTGTCCCCAGTTGCTGACAGAGATTCGGCAGTTAAATTTTGAAGCTGCAGAGAATCAGCAGCCGATAGATCAACCTGTGCGGCACTACCTTGAACAGTCAGGTTGTTGGAGTCTCGCAAACTCACCTGACCCGCATTTTGCAAAGTGACTTGACCAGCAAACTCATTTGCTGGGTTATCCAGTCTAACATTTCCACCGACTAGCGTTGTTTCACCGCCAATCGAAATTGCCGAAGATTGGCTCACTTCATTGGCTGCCAAAGTGACATTGCCTGAAGTGTTCAGTCCATCCAGCGAAATTCTATCTGCGTGAGCTGAGACCGATTCAGCAGTTAGGTTTTGAAGCTGCAGAGAATCAGCAGCTGATAGATCAACCTGAGCGGCAGTTCCTTGAACAATCAGCCCGTTGGCATCTCGCAGGCTCACTTGCCCAGTATTCTCCAAAACCACCACGCCCGCGAAGTCGTTGCCTGCGTGATTCAAAGTGATCGCAGCGCCGTCTAAGCGCGTGTTGCCCGTGACGGTGATCGCTGCGTCTTGTTCGATGGTGGCCGCCCTCAGGCTAAGGTCGCCACTTGCTATCGCACCTCGAATATTGATTGCGTTCGCTTGCAGTTCCGCTTGCTGGGCTTGAAGGCTCGCCGCCGACAGCACGATGGCATCGCCTTCCACCGAGAGTCGACCTGCCAGCTGAACTCCCTCAATATTGATTGCACTGGGCGCACCATTGACGTTTTTGCGGGCAATTAGAAAAATTTCGCCGCCGGCATTGCTTAACTGTCCAAGTTGTTGAATCACCGCGCTTTCATGACCAGCTTGTACTTCAAAGGCCAAGAACTCGGTAGACGTATTGACCGTCAGTTCGCCAACGCTCATCAGTCGAATTGGCCCAGCATTGGCCTGAAGATTACCTTGATTGCTGATCTGCGGGGCCAGCAGCGCAATTTCTCCTGCCGTGATGGTGCCAAGGTTTGTGATTTGGCCTGAGTCTGGCAGGGACTCCAATGCTATTTCAGCACCCGGAACTTGGCCGGACTTTAGGTCCAACGTAGAAGCCACCAGTGCACCTACGTTAATTTCTGCATTGGCTCCAAAAACAATGCCCCTGGGGTTGATCAAGAAGATTCGGCCATTGGCCTGCAATTGACCCAACACCTCGCTTGCATTCTGGCTTGTAATTTTATTGACCAGCACCGCCTGTGCATTGGGTTGCATCACTTGCACCTGCTCGCCAGCAGCAATGTCAAAGCCTGTCCAGTTAACCACAGCGCTTGTATTGTTTTGAACAATCTCCAACGTACTGGGGTTGAGCAAGTTCACCGCCACCCCATTGAGCGGCGTGGTTTGGTCTAAGGTGGGTAGCGCCAGGCTTTGAGAAGCAAACATCATCATGGTGAATGCAGCCAGCGGGCGCAGAGAGAAGGAGGCGCTGGTGGCCTTTGGCAAAGTACGAGAAATAGAGGTCATGGCGAAGCGACTCAGAAATATTGGGTGTAAGTGACGAACAAGCGCGGCGATTGCCGTTTGGGATCCGATTGACGAAGGCCAGAAAGCTCCCAGGCCAGGTTCAGATTGAAAACAAAGTGACCGGCGCGCTCCCAGGACAAACCAAGCCCGTAACCAGCCAACTGCCTGTGGTTTACAAAGCCAACAGGTCTTAGCCGAGTGTCTGTTCGGGCCTCTGCGCGCCCTTCGTCATAGAACATATTCAGGGACAAACCGTGGCCGCGTCCCTCAAACCAATCGAATTTAGGCAGGTAGCGCAGCTCCGCGGTAAACAGCGTGCAACTGTCGCCTGAAGCTTCGCCCTGAGCAAACGCACGCACCGCTGTGGCCCCGCCCAGTGAACACTGATCGCTGCTGTCCTGATTGTCCAAGGCCTGCTGACCTCGCACAAAACCCCACAGCATCCACTGCTGCGGCACCAAAGTTTGCAGACGCCCCAAGCTGTAGTTCACTCGCATCGCAACCGCTTCATCGTCCAGCCCAAATGGGCGACCGTTGGCATAGTGGGTTTTGCTTTCTTCAAGCCCGACACTAAAAAAGCTGAGCCCCCCCCTCAACCAGCGGTCTCGAACATCTCCACTGAGGGCCCCCTTCAAGGTGTCGACGGTTTTGCTGGTCTCCAGCCCACTGAGTGACTGGCGGTCCACAAAGCGTTTGTGGTCATGCCCAAATAGTGCAAACACATTTAAATTCCGGGAGCGAACCAGGGGATACAACGCAAAAACCCCCAGCGACTCGGCATCTCCATTCAGCCCCAAAGGGATATCGTTGGTATTTAGGCGATAGTTCACTTGCGATGCATTGAAACCAAGCTTTAAACCATTTGAACCAACGGGTGCTGTGTAACCCAGCAAAGTAAAGTCGAGCCCGCCGGTCTCGGACTGAAGGTGGCTGATGGACAAAGAATCTCCCAAACCCAAGGGACTATCCCAACTTAAATTCACCGTGCCCCGGTAGAGACCCGCAAATCGTGAACCGTTGGCATCGACGCTGACGCTACCGGCAAAACGCTTGTCATTGCTGGGCTTGGCCACCAAAATCGCAGAGCCCTCCCGGGTACCCGGCTTTACGGCAAAGGACATGCGCATGCCACGCAGGTCGTTGAGCAAAAACACCACTCGCTCTACCTCTGACACGTGGATGACACTGCCCACTTGCAGGCGCGACAAATGCGCCTCAATCACCTCGCGCTCAACATTGAGCTGATCTGGCCAATCGATTTCCACAGCCTCTAGCTCGCCAGGCAACACCGCGATTCGAACCACGCCATTGCTCACCGTTTGGGCAGGCAAATACGCATAGGCCAGGTAAAGGCCCAACTCACTTTGCATGTAAGTACCCACAACACGTGCTGCGTTACTGAGGTCTTCAAAGTTTCTGCCCGGCCCAACATAGGGTTTTAAAAGCGTCTGAAGTCGCTTTGGGTCCAGCTTGTCATACCCCTCCACGCTGTATTCACTGACATCCACCGACACGTCGCTCAGCGGTTTGCTGAGCTGTGGCGCTGGGCGGGGCCTGGGCACATCAACTTGCTCGCCCTGCCGGGTGGGTTGTTCAGAGCCCTGTGGTCGTGGCTCATTCAACAGGGGGGCTGGAGTGGGCACTTGGGCCAACACTGGCAATGGGCCAGCCAGCAAAACGAAGAGCAACAAAGCGAAGCGGTGATTCATGACTGCCATTGAAATGAGAGGAGAGATTGCTCGCGATTGAAACATCGACTTCAACACTCGTAAAAATGCATCATTGGATCGGTATCAACCGATCTGATGAGGTGGCTTATTCAACAAACACCGCCAACCCTGTGAAGTTGTCGGCCTGACCCTTCGCGCGCTCCATCACCAAACGGTGCATGTGCTCAAACAGTTCCTGTTTTGCCCACAACTGCTGCCCCAGGAGTGCAAGCTCCTCTTCACTGAAGTAACCCCACAATCCGTCGCTGCACATTAAAAACCAGTCGCCTGCTTGAACCCGCACAGGCTCTTCGGTGTGACTAAACACAAAATGCGGAGGACCTTCGCCCAAGGCCGAGTAAAGCGCGTTTCGGGGCTGGGCCACGGCAGCCTGCCCTTGGTCAATTAGCCATTGCCTCACACTGTGATCCAGGGTTCTTGCCAGCAAAGCATGACCACGAAAGTGATAAATGCGGCTATCACCGGCATGCGCATGCAACACTGCGCCTGCAAGGGTATTGATAACCATCACGCTGACTGTGGAGTGCATGTCGGCGCACTCGGCATGCTGGGTTTGCATTCGAACGATCTCGCTGTTGGCAAACCTCAACAGGTCGGTTATGTTGCTCGAGTTCCACTGCGGAGCCTTTGACCAAGCATTTAAAATACTCTCGACAGCCAAACTGGCTGCCACCTCACCAGCCTGATGCCCCCCTGCTCCATCAGCCACCACGCCACACCACAGAGGTCCCCGCTGTACATGCCCAAAGCGGTCTTGATTGCTTGGCCGATTGCCGGTGTGGCTGTATTGCTGAATACGCAACACCAAGGCATGCGAGGGTTCGCCCATTTGCAAGGTCAACTCCATTGGCGCTCCACATCTTGATAGCGCTCGCAATAAAGCTCCCAGGCTTTGGCCTTTCGCAAGGTTTTAACAACGCAGGTCAAACCCCCTGCATCTTGAATAGCCTGCTCAATGGCACGCGGACTCAACTCGTTACGCCACAGGGTGGACAGTTTCTGCAAGTCCACAACGCTTGATTGCATGTGGTGAAGAATGTCACCAAAGGCTTGTTGCAGAGCTGCTTCGGCCTCCATGTAACCTTGCCCTGCAGGGCGCAAGAGCCGTGCAAGCACCTCATCAGCAGAGCTAGCCAGTTTCAATGGATTGTTTGCGACCGCCGCAATGGTGGTCAGTTGCGCACCAGTTTCTGTGCGGTAAATACGTCGTGCACCCAATAAAATCAAACAGTGCTCGATGCAAAGCCTCAACAGTTGGCAGGCCTTGTTGATTTCTTCACCTGAAGGCGTTTGCCCTGGGGGCAAACCAAGGGCCACTTGTGCCTGTTTAAGCGCATCCTCATGAGGCAAATCCATCGACGGCCTGGCCAATGGCAAGCAAGGCTCTTCACGCTTCCCCACGTAGAAGCGGTGAGCCAAAACTGGCGCATCCGAGCTCTCCGGTTTTTCTTCCACCGGTGGCGATGGTGGGGCAAGATCAGCGAGCAGATCGTCAATATTCAAGGCCTTTTCTGCCAGCATCAATGACACAGGCTCTGGAGGCGCGATGGAATTGGCCACCCCTGGCAAATCCTCCAGGCCACGGTTTATCGATTGGAAGGTGAGGAGATAGTCGCCAATTCGAATCAGGTCGCCATGTTTCAGGGGGCTGGGCACACCGGGCGCAAACGCCTGCCCATTCAGCGTGGACATATTGGTTCCAAGCTCGGTCCACAACACCACATGGTTTTGAATTTGAACCTGCGCATGCTCGCGCGAAATGACTCGGGAGGGATCATCGAGTACCAAGGTGCAATGCGCTGCACGACCAATGAGACCGCCGGATAAAGGCACCATCCACTGCCTGGCCACGTCGGCAAGCGGCGATGTTAAATGGGTGATTTGGAAAATGTGTGTGTTCAACATGCCCCCTTTAGCGGATGACCAACACATCCCGATGCATCACCGCAAGATGCATGGGCAGTTGGGCTTTGGCAGACGAGCCAGAGCCCGGTTCGCGACTCCACTGGAACAGTGCCTGCCCTTGCGGATTGCAACAAAAATAAAGAGTGCCGCCACGCACCGGGCGGAAGCGCCATTGACTCGGGTCCATGCAAGCGGCGTCTATGGTGTGGGTGTCCAAGATGCGTTGAAGACCGTCCAAGAACTGGTTGTGAAACTGGTGGAAGTCTTGCCCATAGGCCGCAGCCAATTCCTGGTTGCGTGCATGAAAAAGCGGGGCAAGTGAATTGATTTGCTTTTCATTGAACAAGCTCACCAGTTGGGCCACGAAATTTTCTAATGCGATCAGGATCGCTTCGCTGTTTGCGCCCGGCAGCAGGTCCAGGTGATGCCAACGCGGCAAATTCACGGGCAAGTCGACGCTGCGCTCAAACAGATTGCCATGAGGCAAACGTGTGCCTTTGAGGTGGGTGTCACTCCATTCAAACAAAACCCTCGGTTGCACCAGCACGCCAGCGCCTCGATCTTTGTGCAACTCAATGGACACTCGGGCAAGTGTGTCGTGCGTCAGAAGGCCTGAGGATTTAAAAGCACCCTTGGCGGGGTGCTCTAGCTCAATCCGATTCTGACCATGCTGGATGTAGGCATGCATGGGCCAAGTTGATTCTGTGTGCTCGCGAAGCTGCCCAAGCACCAGACCGTTGATACGCAGCACAGCCTTGGGAGTTGAACAGGCGACACGAACCAGTAGGGTTTTATCCATGCCGGACCTCATGGGTCCACAATATTTTTTCTTCAGACCAGATTTGATGTTGCTCCTGCTGTAGCCCGTTGGGGTGATGGCTAAGCCAGCTCGCTTGCAAAGCACTTAAATTCAAGTCGCAGGTAAATACCATCTGCTGCAGTTCTGGCTGATATTGCAGGGCGATGCGAACGGTGACCTTGCCCCCGCTGGCTGCCAGAGGGACCAACACGGCACGGCCCACTTCCACTGGGCTGACCTTATTGACCAACACCGGTAATTCTGCGGTCCAGCTCAACAGCTCGGGTTGACTGAGCAACTTGGCAGCGTCCAGGCTGTCTTGCAGTGCAAGCTCCCACGACGCGCTAGAAGACGGGCGCACATCAAACTGAATGCACAACTGATCTAACCGCCACTCGCCTTGCCACTGCCAGGTGCTTGCATCCAACGCCACATGCCCAAGGCACTGCACCCCAAAACGCTCGGCATGACGATGTACAAATGGGTCGCCCCAACCCCACGACAAATCGAGCGTTGCATTCAAAAACCCCGCCTGGATACAAGGAGGATGGGCAGAATCTTGCCAAGCGGTACTTACCCCATGGTGCAGGCAAGAGCTGTCAATCAGCGGGCTTTGGATGTCTGCCTTGTACCGCCCAAGCCGAACATCAATCAAATCAACCTGCCTTACCATGCCGGTGCTGCCGTACGATTGCCCCCCCCATTGAAACTGAGCAAGAACTGGTCTGGGTGGCATGACCCACGGGCTGGGGGGCAGGCTTGCCACGTGCCGGGAAATCATTTGCTCGATGGCTGGCAAGGTCGGCCACGCTTGCGCCTGCTGTGTACCGTCGTCAAACACAATGGCGGATACATGACGGGCCTGCAAGGGCAGCCCACTCCATTCATCTTCAAGCACCAGCTCACCCTGTAAGCCATGGTGGTTGATTGGCCATTGATTGGCCGCAAAGTGGGGGTAGTCGATTGCGGGTTGACACGCCCACGCTCGGCCACTGGCCAAGGCCATGGGCAGCAGGTCAGGCTGCCGCGTGGCCGATTGCAGGGGCAAGTCAAACTGCAGACCTTCGAACCAATGATGAGCCTGCTCAAACCACAGCGGGCGTGCCCCCTTTCGCAAGGCCTCAGCGATCAGCGCAGGCAGTTCCATGGCAAGCAAATCGCCCAACACATGCTTGCAAATTTTTCGACACACCCAGGTGTAGCAGCATGCCGCGGCCTCCGGTTGAGCAGGCTGAGGTTGGAACAAATGGGGAGGCAAACCCGTTTGCATCAAAAACTGGGCTGTGCGCCAAATGAGTTCTTGGCGATGAAATGGAAGAAGGCTGGCCAACTGCTCAGGATTTAGGGGATTCAGAGCCATGGCTCCTCCCGCACAACGATGCCTTGGCCGTGGTGTTTTACCCAAATCGCCTGTTGCTCGTGCAAAAAAAGAAATGCCGAAAGCGGCCCAAACCACCCGGCAAGGTCACCGGGTTGGGCATGCAGCAATGCATGGCGCAAGTAGACGGGGCTGTACCAAGGCCAAAGCATGGTCTTGCCTTGGTGGTTGGTCTTGCCCAAGCTTCTGAAGTATTGCTTGATGTCGGCCCAAGAGGAGTGCGGTTGGGCCACCACCAAGAAACCCGACTCCGGCGGATGCCATGGCCACACTGCACCAGCCTTGGTCTGTTGCTCATCGAGTTTGAGCACCGCGATGGCCTCAGCCGGGGCGGGTTGCCCCAACACCTGGCGATCAGCGGGCAGAGGTATGCGCCAATCGGCCCCAAGGCCAAGCAGCTTTGATTGGGCAACCACTCCACACACCAGGCTCACAGTACCCCCACTTAAGGAATTGGATCGATGGGCGGTTGAACAGGCTGGGGCGCCTCACTGGCTTCCGGATTGGCGGGGGATGCCGCTTCCGCCCCCCCCGCTTTGCCGCCACCAGCCACCGAAATGGTGGGACCACTGAACACAATGCCTGCGGGAGAAATGGAGATGGACGACCCACCCGATGCCAAAGTAATGCCCGTGCCTGCGCTGAGTTTCAGCGCTGATGCCGCTTTGAAATTTCCCGAGCTTGAGGTACTCAGGTTCAAATTGCCAGATGACCGAAGGTCGGCTGATTGTTCACAGGCGACCGACAATTGCCCCTGGCTGCTAAGCGTTACACCGCCGTCATTGATCAAGCTCAGCAGACCTTTAACCTGGGCTAACACGTCATCGTTGGCTGTGAAATGGAAAGCTTGCTCAATTTTTTCTCGCACCATGCCTTCAATGGTGCGGGACACATCTTTTTTGATCTCTTCAAACAGCTTACCGTGAATGAGCCGGTGGGCATCGTCGCCAATTTCTTCGCGGCTTTGGTGCTTGATCAAAGACAGGTAGTCTTTTTCGGCCTGGAACCAAACGTATTCTTCGCCCTTTTTGTCTTCAAACCGAAGTTCGTTGAAATTGGAAGCGCTGGCATGCTCGGAAGAACGCGTTCGCCAGCCTGACACTGTTTTGTGGTCAGGCAACGGGTACGGCACATGCTGTGCAGCGTTATACGCCACAGCTGTGACCAGGGGTCGATCGGGGTCGCCGTCCTCAAATGAAACCACCACCTCTTGCCCAATACGGGGAATGGCGATGATGCCCCAACCCTGGCCCGCCGCCGGAAAAGCCACGCGAACCCAGCAGGAGCTGTGTTCGTTTCGCTCACCGTACCGGTCCCAGTAAAACTGGATTTTGATGCGACCAAATTCATCGGTGTGAATTTCACGCCCCGCAGGCCCCACCACAAGCGCGGGCAGAGGCCCCTTCACGAAAGGTTTGCGAGACAAGCGGGGTGGGCGGAATGTTTGATCTTTGTGAATGGCCTCAAATGAGCAATCAAACAGACTTTGCATGCCCTCCACAGCCTCGGGATCTGCTTCATGCAGAGTGATTTGTGTGGCGGTGACCAACACCTGTGTATTCAGCAAGGGGGTGTCATCACATTCGATTTGGAGCACAAAGCCGCTGGCCACACCGCGTGCCGATGTTTGGCCTTTGTAAGTCATTTGCCGTGCCAGTGACTCTTCATGCCGAAGCTTGCTGTAAGCAAGACCAGCCGAGGGGTTATCAAACTCCCCAGGGTACTCAAACACCTCGTAAGGCTTGTTGTGGGGTTGGGTGGCCCCCTCAGAGTGGCTCAGAAGCGACAGGCTGGGTGTTTGAAAATTGTAGTCAGTGTGCGCATGCCTGGGCGGTTCAATGGATTTTCGAAGGACCAGACTTTGAATGCGCTCGCCAGCAGGCATGCGCGACGCCCCATGCGCGGGATCGTACAGCAATGATTCATACCCGGGGTATGGAAGGTGCGCGCTCATGGCGTCCACCAACACCATGGTGTGGGAATCTTTGCTGTGTTCGAAGTAAAAGTAGATGCCCTCTTGCTCAAGAATTCTTTTAATGAAATTCAGATCGCTTTCGCCGAACTGCACGCAGTACACCCAAGGTCGACGTTCGCCCTGCGTGCGGTCGTCGAATCGAATCGATGGGTGCGCATGGCGAGCGAACACCTCCGCCACGATGGCGTGGACGGGTTTGTTTTGGTAGACCTTGAATTCTTGATTACGCCCCAAAAGCCAAGACCAGGTTTTTAGCTCAAGTCGGTAAGTGCATCGGCCTCCGGAGCCCAAACTGACTTGCTCAAACTCGGTCACCACACCGTCGAAATAGCGGTTTTCATTGGCTTGGGTCTCAAAGCCAATGCACAGGGTGGTGGACAAAAAGTCGTCGGGATTTAACAGCGCGGAATCTGATTCGATATACACCGAGGCACTTGAATGCTCAGACAGGGCCTCGCTAAACCGTGCTGATCGAAACCAGCATCCCTGAATTGGCGCCGAACCCGACAGTTCAATGAGACGATTCATGGCTGACGGCTGATCTCGACTCGGCGGTTGGCGGCGGCATATGGATTGCCAGAGTCGGCCAACACATCAGCCCCCTTGCCTTCAACACCCAACAAGGCTGGCGACACGCCCTTGCTCACCAGGTAAGCCTTCACCGCTTTGGCCCGCGCAGCCGAAAGCTGCTGGTTCAGAACGGCGCTGCCGCTTGCATCGGCGTGCCCCGTCACCACAATGGGTGCAGAACCTGCGGGTCTGTTGGACAAGACCTGCGCAAACACATCCAGTTGTTTTTTTAAGGCCTCGGGCAACTCCGCAGAGCCCAATTCAAAGTGAGCATTGGGAATTGAAAAGCGAACGGCAGGTTTGAAACCCATGCATTTGAAGCCGTTTTTGCGCAGTTCCTCACAGGCCTCCTCTGGGAACAGGCCCTCCCTGATTTGTTCAACTGCCGGAATGCGATTGCCCAAATCGACCACATTCGACTCGGCTTGCGCCCATCCGTGAAGCCCCAGCGAAATAAGCCCCACTTGCAAGGCATTGAACACCACCCGTTTCAACATAGCTACTCCTAAAGAGGTATGGAAAATCGAAAAAGATCACCTTGAAAGGTCTCGTGCTAGCATTTTTTTTGACTTGGGCGTCGAGTCTATTCGTTTCTAA
Organism: Limnobacter sp.; assembly: GCF_964228395.1. Classification (GTDB taxonomy): domain Bacteria; phylum Pseudomonadota; class Gammaproteobacteria; order Burkholderiales; family Burkholderiaceae_B; genus Limnobacter. Next base: position 10,795 of record NZ_CAXQZX010000017.1, on the reverse strand, counting down.
AAAACCTGCTCAACGAGTGATACACGCCCCTCACCCGAGCCCCTATTTCATCCCCCGTTATGACGAAGAACAGTCGAGTGATTTGGTCTGAGGGTTTGTTTCTTCAGCCCCAACATCTTCAACAGCAAGAACGTTTTCTGCTGTCCGAGATTCATGCCCGTCAAGGGGTGAACCTCGCGCACCCGGAAGGCTTTGAATGCCTGGAATTTGATCAAGACCTGCTTCGCGCCGGGCAACTGCAAATCAAGCGGGCGCGTGGTTTTTTCCCGGATGGCGCTTTTTTTTCGATCCCGGACAAAGACCCTGCGCCGCCGTGCTTGCCCCTCCCTGTGCTCAGCCAGCCTGCAATGGTGTATTTGTGTCTGCCCACTCCGCATTGGAATGCTGTGCAACTTGCATGGTCTGAGCACGAGCAAAACCCGCTCCCACATCGGCTATGCCCGGTCACCCTGAATTGCCAAAGCGTTTACGACGAAGGCCTGGAGGAGGAGGCCGTCCAGGTGGCGGTGCTGAATTTGAAGCTGAGTGTGGGCTCAGAACTTGAACAGGGGTTTGTCAGGCTTGGTGTGGCGTGCTTGGTGCCGGCTTCAAAAAATACACACGCTACGCTCGATCCCGATTATGTGCCGCCCAGTTTGAACCTTCATCAGGTGTCGTGGCTTACACAAAAACTGGAGGCGCTGCTTGGGCTGCTCTCCAACAAAGCACTCACCTTGCAAGGCCGCCGGCTGCGCAAGGGCAGCCACAACACCACAGAGCTGGGGGATTTTTTGTTATTGCAAAGCTGCATACGCCACCGCCTTGCCCTGTCACATCTGCAAAGCATCCCGCTTGTGCATCCCGAACGCCTCTACATGCAACTTCTGGCTTGCTTGGGCGATGTGTGCATGCACGGAGACGACACCGCCATGCAATTCACGCCGAACTATCAGCACCACGACTTGAAGCCAGGCTTCGAGGCCCTTTTCGGCGCCTTGAACAAATCACTCAGTGGTTTGAATGATCAACATGCTTTGCAAATCCCGCTGCAAGCAAAACCTGGTGGCGTGTACCTGGGCCAAATCAGCGACAAAGCCCTGCTGCAGCAAGCGTATTTTTACATCACCGTGCATGCACTGGCCCCTGAGGAACTGGTGCAGCGCACCTTCCCGACCACAGTGAAAATTGGCCCGGTAGAAAGGCTTCGTGATCTGGTCAATTTGAACTTGCCCGGCGTGCGGTTAAAGCACCTCAACCACTTTCCACCAGCCATGCCGTATTACGCCGATCACCTTGTTTTCCAGCTGGAAACCCGAGGTGAAACCCTTTGGCAGCAGCTGGAGACCACCGGACACCTGGCCATTCATTTTGCTGGCGACCTTCCAGAGTTGCGTCTTGAGCTGTGGGCCGTGCGCAAAATGCAGGAGAAAGTGCTGTGAACACCCACGACCCATTTTCCGCTTTTGGTGGCGAGCGCACCATCATCAAACCCAGGTTGGGGCAGGCCCCGTTACCTGCCAATTTTCCGACCACAGGCGCCGCAGGCGCGGCGCCGATGCCCGCCGCTGCACCTGAGATCAACCCCGAGAGCCTGTATCGGCAACTTCAAGATCAATCGCTGGCCCACCACCACAACCCCCTGCTGCATCACAGCACCGCGCTGCTAAGAATGGGCGTGATGGTGGGGCGCTGGGCGCACTGTGCAACACCAAGCCAGTTGGCACACACCTGGAACACCGCGCTGCAAAACATGGATGCCCGATTGGCGGAAGCCGCCAGACCGGCCCACGAGCGCCTGGCCTGCAAATACCTGATGTGCACATTTTTGGATGAGTGCGCCGCCAACACCCCATGGGGCGGCTCAGGCAGTTGGGCCAGTTTCAGCCTGTTGCGTACACAGTTCAACGAAACCTGGGGCGGTGAAAAATGCTTTCAATTGCTGCGGCAATTGATGCAAAACCCGGTGGAAAATCGCTGCATGCTAGAGCTAATGGCCTGGGTACTCAGCCTGGGCTTCCGGGGCAAATACCACATTGAACACGATGGCATGCACGCGCTTGAAGAGTTGCGAAAATCCTTGTTCAGAACGCTATACCCCGCTCACACCACGCCCTCGCTTCACCCAGCTTGCTGGGCATCCAAGGCCCCCAAAAACCACCGTCGATGGTTGCAGATTCCGCTTTGGCTGCCCATCTCGGGCATGGCACTTGTTCTGGCCATGCTTTTTTTGTCTTTTTATATTCCCCTGAATCGTCAGGCAGGCGAGGTCTTTGAGCGATTGAGTGGCATTCGATACTCCGCTGCGGAATTTTCAAAACAAGAGTTAATTGACACACCAGTGCAACTGGGCCTTGAGTTGCCCGTGCAACTTCAGGATGACATTCGCTCGGGGTCGCTCACGCTGCGCCAGAAGGGAAATCAATCGGTGATCATTTTTACGGGTGACGGGCTGTTTGACTCAGGCAGTGCAACGGTCAAGCCCAGTGCACAAGCGCTTATTCGGCGGGTTTCCGAAGTGCTGGTAAGCCACCCGGGTAACCTCACCATCACGGGCTACACCGATGCACAACCCATTCGATCGCTGCGGTTCCCGTCGAACTGGCAATTGTCGGCGGAACGCGCCCGTCATGTGGGCGAACTGATGGGTGTGCATCTGCCCAACCGCGCCATGTCCACTGAGGGTGCGGGTGCAGCCAATCCAATTGCCCCCAATGACACACCCGCTGGCAGGGCTCGCAACCGTCGCGTTGAGGTAACGCTGATTCATTCCAACCCATAACCCAACACCGGCATGTACATTCGCTTAATCGTTTCCCTTTTTGCCTTTGCCATATTGGCAACGATGGTCATGTGGCTTGGCCCCTTGCTTGAGATCGGGCAAAGCCGCCCCCTGGAAGCCTGGTGGGCAAGGCTGTTGCTAACACTTGGCTTGGCCATGCTGATATTTTTACCACTGGCCTGGCGCTGGTGGCGCCTTCGCAAAGCTGAGGACGCGCTTAAAAGCAGCCTGACGCGCCAACAAGAAATGGGCAAGGCCCAGGCCGACAAGCTACAGGAGATTTTTAGCCGTGCCATCAACACATTAAAAATCCACCAGCGCAAAACAGCTTGGTACAAAAGCAGCCCGGGTTTATACGAACTGCCTTGGTATGTATTTATTGGCCCACCGGGCAGCGGAAAAACCACCGCCCTGCGCAATGCGGGTCTTCGTTTCCCCTTGCAACAACACTTGGGCCAGGATGTGATTCAAGGTGTTGGAGGCACACGCCATTGCGATTGGTGGTTCTCGGATCAGGCAGTACTCATCGACACCGCGGGACGCTTTACCACCCAAGACTCCGATCAGCACACCGATGCGGTGGCCTGGAATAGCTTTTTGGGTTTGCTCAAAAAGCACCGACCCAAGCAAGCGCTCAATGGGGTGCTTCTTACACTCAGCGTTCAAGACCTGCTCGGGCCGTCTCAAAAGCGCCATGCCCTGGCCATGACCATCCACGCCCGCTTGCAAGAATTGGTAAGGTCTTTGGGGGTTTGCCCACCGGTGTATGTGTTGGTGACCAAGCTTGACTGGCTGGAGGGATTTCAAGAAACACACCAACAACTGAGTGAGCAAGAACGAGAGCAAGCCTGGGGGGTGAACCTGAACCACCCCACGAACATTGAACATGCGCTGAGCACCGAGCTGCCAGAGGGCTTGGGCAACCTGGAACAACACCTGCTGAAGCGTCTGGGAGACCGTTTACTCCACGAGCCACAGGCGAGGGTGCGCACCCGGCTGCTTGAATTTCCCCATGCATTTGCTCAATTGCGGCCTTCACTGATGCACGTGCTGACCTCGATTTTTAAAGGGGAGGGGCCATTTGATCAAGCCATTCAATTGCGGGGGGTGTATTTCACCAGCGGCACCCAAGACGGCACTGTGTTTGACCGCATGCTTGCCGGTTTTCAACAAGCCCCAGCAGCGGCACAGCCGGGGCAAGGCCAGCCGCAAGGCAAAAGTTTTTTTATTCGCAACACCCTGCTGCAGGTGATTTTCCCGGAGCAACACCTGGTTGGCCACGCTTCAAAGCGCGCCCTGTTCGAAATGCTGAGCTACTGGGGGGTGGTGGGAGGCGCTTTGTTGGTGGCAATTTTTTTGGGAGGTGCGTGGTGGATTAGTCATCAGCACAACTCGGAATTGCTGACCAAGGTGGATGCTGCGGTGCCAGACCTTGAGGCCCGCATCGAGCAGCTGCCCAAGGCGGGGCCCCACCACCTTGAAGCCTTGTTTGGCAGCCTGGATGATCTGTTGGGGATCGTGCCTGAGCGATCAAATGCCACCACCCATGGCATGGGCTTGAGCCAATATGCCCACATGGCACAAGCGCAAAAACTAAGCTACCAACGTGCACTGCAAACCAGCTTGATGCCGCACGTGGCGCAACGCTTTGAGGAAGGACTGGCTCAGTCCCTGACTGGCGAGCCTGAACTGGTGTACGAATACCTCAAAGCCTATTTGATGTTGTACGAACCCTCCCGTTTTGACGGGGCATTTTTGGAACCGTGGGTGATTCAAGACTGGTCAGCGACACGCCTGGCGGTCTTTCCGCCAGAGCTGCGCAATGGCGCCCTCCATCACCTTCGACAGGCAATTGCCCTGGGTGCGCCAAGTCAATTGCCACCCAAAGACACCGTGCTCATTGAGCAAGCGCGGCGGGTGATTGGACACAGACCATTGGACCAACGCCTTCATCAGCGCATGCTTAGGCTGTATCGCCAGGACGCGCACCCCGAGTTCAGTGTGTTGCAAGCCGCCGGGCCCGCAGCAGTGGGCATATTCTCCAGAGCAAGCGGGAAAAATCTTCAAGAGGGTGTGCCCTCTGTTTTTACCCGCCCGGCCTATTACCAGACCTATCTACCGGGCTTGCCCGAACAGGCCAAACAGCTGCTCAATGAACAAGCCTGGGTGTTGGGCACCACCACACCAGGCCCGAGCCAATCGGTGAGCGACCTGGTGAAGCTTGCGCGGCAACGATACGTCGAGGATTACATTCGCACTTGGGATGCATTCTTGCAAGACATCCGTTTGCAAAGGCCCAGCGACTTTTCCGCCGCTGTGCAGTTGGCCAGGGCTTTGGCTGCGCCACAGTCCCCGCTCTACCTGTTCTTGAAGGGTGCAAGCCAACACACCCGATTGGCGGGTGCCGCCCCCCAAGTTGCCGAGCAAGCCGAAAAAAACGCCAATGCCAGTTTGGCGAGTGCCTTGCCTTCCACGATGGCATTGCACGGGGCCGATTCGGTGGGCTTGGTTCAAATACAGGCGCCAGTGGAACAACGCGTGGACACCTATTTTCATGACCTAAACCAGCTCTTCAAAGACGATGGTCAGGGGTATGCTCCGGTGAGCGCTGTGCTTAACCAGTTGTATGCCCAACTGGCCGCTGTACAGGCCGCACAGAACAGCAAATCACCCCCCCCACCCGCTGAGCAGTTGAATGCCTTGCAAATGAATGCAAGCTTGATGCCCGAGCCCATCGAAAGCATGGTGAGCCAATTGGCTGGGCATGGCAGTGCACAAGGGCGTGCTGCAGAGCGCGCCAACTTGAATTCTGAGTTGCGCCCGTTGCTTGAGGTTTGTCAGCGAACAGTGGGTAACCGCTACCCAGTGCAGGCCACAGCCAGCGCAGACATTCTGACCCAAGACTTCGCACGATTCTTTGGCCCGGGCGGGTTGATGGACCAGTTTTTTCAATCCCACTTGGCGGGCCTGGTGGACACAGGTCATGCCGTTTGGCGCTTTAAGCCCGGCAGCGACGGCAGCCAAGCTCCCCCTGCAGCCGCCCTGTTGCAGTTTCAACGAGCGCAACGCATACGGGATGTTTTCTTTGGGCAAAGCGCTTCGGGTGCAAGCTTCGAAGTTGAAATGCGTTTGGTGAACAGCACTGCCAAGCAAGATGTGTTTTATCTGGACAACAACGGCAAGCTCGCCATGTTTTCGGTTCAGCATGAGCCGCGACATCGCATTCGCTGGGGTGGGCAACTGCCTTCAGACACTGTGAGCATTCGCGCTTCCGAAGGCAAGCCAAAAGTTTTCAAAGGTCCATGGGCTTTGTTCCGCTTGTTCGACACCGCATCCTTGCAAGCCACTGACCGGCCCGAACTTGTGCGGGCCACGTTTGTGCTAGAGGGGCGGGAGTTCGAATTCGAATTAATGGCCAACTCGGCATTCAACCCGCTGACCTTGGCAGAGCTTCGGCAGTTTCGCTGCCCGGGAGGCCTGTGATGTCTTTTTTGAATTGGGCCTGGTTTGGCAAGTTACCCGGGGCGGGTGATTTCTCGGTGTTTAACCTGCACCCCAAGGTGGCAAACGCTCTGGACGACTGGATATGCAATCTTCTACAGACCGGGCAAACTTGCCACGGGCAAGCCTGGACTGAAGGTTATCTGAGCATGCCCATGCTGGCGTTTGAGTTGGGCGCCCAGTGCCTGGGTCCGGAGCAAGCGCATGGGGCTCAGGGGGTGTGGATGCCCTCTGTTGACAGCGCCGGGCGCAGCTTCCCGCTGATGCTGTTGAGCTGGCAACACAACATTCCACCGGCTGGCGCGGTGCCAGCACCCGCCAATTTGGCGATCATGTACGCCGTGTGTGAAAAAGCCTTGGTCGAAGATTGGTCATTTTCATCCTTCCACAGCGCGCTTGCTGAGCTGCGCGTTGAGCCCATCCCCCTCAATGTACAGGCGGGTTTTTCTTTTTGGGGTTTGTTGAGTGCCGATGGGCACACCACCCAAAACACCCAATGCAAAGGGCTTCCCACCTTGAGCCACTTCGAACAGTGGATGCAACTGGAGTGCAAGTCATGAGCATGGAACCCACGCTGATGTTGCCCAAGCCCAACCTTGTTGGCGACAGTGGGCAGGAGCCCCTGCCCATCGGCTCACGCTTGGAGGAGTTTGAAGTTCAGGGGGTGATTGGCGTGGGTGGTTTTGGGATTGTTTACCGTGCCATGGATCACCAACTGGGTCGTCCCGTGGCCTTGAAAGAATACCTGCCTGCCACCTTGGCCATGCGCCAAAAGCCAAACCGCGTGGTGGTCAGGGACCCCAGGCACCAAGCCACCTTTGCCGCTGGACTGCGAAGTTTTGTCAACGAGGCGCGGCTGTTGGCGCAGTTTGATCACCCAGCTTTGGTGAAGGTGTACCGATTTTGGGAAACCGCCGGCACAGCCTACATGGTCATGCCTCTGTACCAAGGCGAAACCCTGCAATCTGTGCGGGACAACATGGCCGAACCCATGCCACAGCCCATGTTGCTTGAGATGCTGCTGCCGCTGACCGAGGCGCTTGAGGTGCTGCATGCCCAACAGTGCTACCACCGGGATGTTTCCCCAGAAAATATTTTGAAACTTGACGCCACAGGCAAACCGCTGCTGCTGGATTTTGGCGCGGCCCGCCAAGCCATTGGTGGGCAGTCCCAACCATTTACCGTGATACTAAAGGCAAGCTATGCGCCCATAGAGCAATACGCTGAAGCACCGGGCATGGCCCAGGGGCCCTGGACCGATGTGTATGCGCTGGGGGCGGTTGCGCACTATTTGATGCTGGGCAAAGCACCCACATCCTCGGTGGCTCGAATGGTGCACGACAATTGCGCTGCGCTCGCTGATCGGCACGACCTGCCCTACGACCACCACGTGCGCGCAGCAGTGGATGCAGCGCTGGCTGTACAAGCCTCGGCCCGCACGCAAACCATGATGCAATTCCGGCAAATGCTGCTCGGGCCCGCACTGCACACCGACGTGCTTCAGCTGTATGCCCAGGCCGCGCCTGCACCGATCCAAGCCGAGCGGGCTACGCAAATTGACACAAGCCCTCGCCCACATGGCCGTTTGCTTGGCAGATTGAGCCGCTTAAACATAACGTTCAGCGTGACCATGGCCTTGGTCCTTGCCGCTGCACTGGGTCTGGTGCCTGGTGTTTTTAATGACAATACGCAAACGCAAAATACAAGCCCAAGCACAGCGCTTGAGCACGCCCCCCTTGCGGAAAAAGCAGGGCCACCGCCCGGCACTTCTGTTGCCAATTCCACCACCGCAGGTGAGCGATACAAGCATCAGAACTTGCCATTGGCGTTTGCTCAGGCCATCGAAAGCGCAGACTTCTCCATGGTGTTGCAAGGCCCCACCGTCCCCTTGAAAATCGGGCAGGATCTGCTTGAGTTTTCGATCACCTCGCCGATGGCTGGGTACGTGTCTGTCTTTGTAAGGTCAAGCGATGGCAGTTTGATTCGCTTGCTGCCCAACGCCCGCGTGCCTACCCTCACCGTTGCAGCCAACTCACCCTTGCATCTGCCACCGTCAGAGGAACCCATCATGGCAGCGGGCCCATCTGGCGCCAACACCGTCTTGGTGTTGGTCACCGAGCAAGAGCGCAACGTGCGGGCGCTGGCTTTACAAGACCACTATGGGTTTGGCCTGGTCACCGCAAATGCCCCATTGGCCGGAGAATCGCCTTGCCACAGCCAGACCTGCAGCGACCGCATGGCGGCTGGATGGTTCGGCGTGGAAGAAATCGAGTGAAACTTCTGTAGAATCAGACGCATGGGCTTCATCATTATTAAAACAGCCCAGCTACCCCGATTCACGGAGACAACCCTATGACCCGCATCACCGCAGGCCTGCTCGTGCTGGCCGGAGCCGGCTTTGTTTACACCCCGGCAGCACACGCCAAAACCACCATGTGCATTTTTGACATCGCTGGACGCAGCGGCCCAGCCTTTGCCCAGGCCAAAGACTACGCCGTGGCCGCGAAAACCTGGGGGGCCGATGTTGAGCTGGAAGCCTACGTGGATGAACGCTTGGCCGCCGAAGACTTTAAAACCGGCAAATGCGATGCGGCAGCCATTTCTGCGTTGCGCGGCAGGCAATTCAACAAGTTTGTCGGCAGCATCGACTCCATCGGTGCAGTGCCCACTTACAAACACCTGCGCGTGGTGATCGACCTGATGACCAGCCCCAAGCTCGCAGACAAAATGGTGTCGGGACACTTTGAGGTGGCAGGCATATTGCCCATCGGGGCGGCCTATGTGTTTGTGAACGACCGCAGCATTAACTCAGTCGAAAAGGCCGCTGGCAAAAAAATCGCTGTACTGGACTACGACAAGTCCCAAGCCAAGATGGTACAGCAGCTAGGCGCTCAGCCCGTGGCCAGCGAAGTAATCAATTTCGGTACCAAATTCAACAACGGGCAGGTCGACATTATTGCCGCCCCCGCAATCGCCTACCAGCCACTTGAACTGTACAAAGGACTGGGCTCCAAAGGAGGCATCTACCGGTTTCCTTTGGTGCAACTCACAGCCAACATATTGATCCGGAAAGACAAATTTCCTGAAGGGTTTGGCCAAAAGTCACGTGAATGGGTACAAAAACAGTTTGATCGAGCCATCAACCTGGTGGACACCTCAGAGAAGCAAGTGCCCACGGCTGCCTGGCTGGATATTCCAGAAAGCGACAAAACCAAGTACGAGGTGCTGATGCGTGAAAGCCGCATACAGATGACCCAGGAAGGTTTTTACGACCCTGAAATGACCAAAATATTGAAGCGGGTGCGCTGCAAATTAGACGGCAGCCTGGGAGAATGCGCCGATAAGCGTGAGCTGTGAAGTTTTAAACAATCAACCTGTGAAATTCAATTGAATAAAACTAACCCATTTGGGGGACAAAACCCCCAAATCGTCGTAATAATACGGACAAATTGTAAAATTGTTTGAATAGACAGTTGGATCGGCTTGACCGATGATTCGCCGCGCGTGTCAGTAGTAGTTGGAGTCAGCCATGCGCGTCGCAGTCAACCCCACCCAAATCGAATCCAAAAGCAAAACACTCGGACCCTTTGTGCGGCGCCAATGCAGCCAAATTTTGGCCGCGCTGCTGCTTGGCTTGCTCACCAGTGTTTTTTTATACACGGTGTATGTGTTCAGGCTGGCTTTGGAAGATGTTCACGACACAGCCCTGCTGGCTTACTTCACATTATTCGTGGCCTACTCCGTTGGCGGGTCTATATCGCTGGGGCATTTGGCGAGGTATGCCTTTATACGACACATGAAGCAACTCGAAGACGACCTTGGCCTGCGAAGGGCTACACCAAGCCGTGAGCTTGTTGGTCAGCGTGGTAGCTTGACCTGACCATGGCACCCACGGCGGCGTGGGTAAAACCCATGGCATAGGCTTTTTCTTCGAACATTTTAAATACATCTGGATGCACGTAGCGCCGAACAGGCAAGTGGTGACCACTGGGGGACAAGTATTGCCCGATGGTGAGCATGTCCACTTGGTGGTCACGCATGTCTTGCATCACCTGCAAGATTTCCTCATCGGTCTCGCCCAGACCAACCATCAATCCACTCTTGGTGGGCACCTCGGGGTGCTGCTTTTTAAATTCTTGCAAAAGCTTCAGCGAATGATGGTAGTCAGAACCGGGGCGCGCCTCTTTGTACAGACGTGGCGCTGTCTCCAGGTTGTGATTCATGACATCGGGCGGGGCGGCATTCAAAATACCCAAGGCACGGTCTAAGCGGCCCCGGAAGTCGGGCACCAGAATTTCAATTTTGGTGTTGGGCGATAACTCCCTGGTTTTTTGAATGCAGGCCACAAAGTGGGCTGCCCCACCATCGCGCAGGTCGTCGCGGTCAACACTGGTGATCACCACATAATTTAAGCGCAGTGCAGCGATGGTCTTGGCCAAGTTAAGCGGCTCGTTGTCATCGAGAGGATCGGGGCGACCGTGACCCACGTCACAAAACGGACAGCGGCGCGTGCACTTGTCCCCCATGATCATGAAG
>NZ_CAXQZX010000016.1:0-8178 GCF_964228395.1 Limnobacter sp. | reverse complement strand
CGTGCCCGCCCCGAGGATACCGATGTGATCGTGAACAGCCGGGTGATTCAAAGAGGCGCTCCCCCCATTGACCTGGCTTACCGTGTTGAAAAGAAAGACGGCAAATGGATGATCTATGATCTGAGCGTATTGGGTTTGTGGCTGGTCGACTCGTACAAAGCCCAGTTTGCCCCCGTGCTCAGCAATTCGGGTGTGGATGGTCTGATTCAAACCCTGAAAGCCAAGAACGCCCAGGGCTGACATGAAAATCTCTGCCGATCAGATCACCGTGCGCAATGGCGCCAAAGTGATTGCCGAGGTCACCGCTGCCTTGCGGAGTGGTGACTCGGTGGTGGACTTCTCGGGCGTGAAGCACATTGATTCAACCGCAATTGCTGTGCTGCTGGCCGCCAAACGGGTGTTAAAAACCGACAAAACCCTCCAAGTCAAGCACGCACCCGCCCAACTGGAAAGCCTGATCGCCGCCTACGGGGTACAATCACTGTTTTCCTAAACAAGGGTTGCGCCAGCGCCTGGCGCATGCAGTCATGTCGGTCGCGCTTGAGCTTTGCTCGGTATCCAAATATTTCGGAAATTTCAGGTCTTTGCACAACGTCAGCCTGCAAGTGCAAGAGGGCGAGTTTTTTGCCCTGTTGGGGCCAAACGGCGCTGGCAAAACCACGCTAATCAACATCGTGGCGGGCTTGAGTCGCGCCACCAGCGGCTCGGCCAGCATCATGGGTCACGATGTGGTGACCAATTTCCGAGATGCTCGCCGCAGCATTGGCATTGTTCCGCAAGAGTTGGTGTTCGACCCTTTTTTTTCGGTTCGAGAAACCCTGCGCTTCCAATCCGGTTACTTTGGCATCAAAAAAAACGACGACTGGATTGACGAGCTATTGGCCTCGTTGGCCTTGGCTGACAAAGCAGACAGCAACATGCGAACGCTTTCTGGCGGCATGAAACGCCGTGTGATGGTGGCCCAAGCCTTGGTGCACAAGCCCCCGGTGATCATTCTGGACGAACCCACGGCAGGCGTGGACGTGGAGTTGCGCCAAACCTTGTGGAAGTTCATTGCCGGCCTCAACCAAAAAGGCCACACCATTGTGCTGACCACCCACTACCTCGAAGAAGCCGAAACCCTGTGCAATCGCATCGCGATGCTGAAAAAGGGTGAAGTGCTCACCGTGGACACCACCCCCAATCTGCTGAAAAAGCACGCCAGCCAAACTCTAACCCTACAGCTCAACGGGGTGTTGCCAGAAAACCTGCAAAGCCTGGTGTTGAAAAGTGAGCCAAGCCAGGGCAAGTACACCCTGGCGCTACAGTCGCCTGCCGACATTGAGGGCATTTTGGCGCGTTGCCGTAAAGATCAATTGGACGTGCTGGATTGCGCCATCGAAAAGCCCGATCTTGAAGAGGTGTTTGTTCAACTCATGTCTGGGAGCGAGCAATGACTGGTTGGCAAACCCTGTTTAAAAAAGAAATTCTGCGCTTTTGGAAGGTGAGTTTCCAAACCGTGCTGGCCCCGGTGATCACAGCGTTGCTGTACCTCATGATTTTCTCGCATGTGTTGGATGGCAAAGTGGAGCCCTATCCCGGCGTGGGTTATGCAGCCTTCTTGGTGCCTGGCCTCGTCATGATGTCGGTGCTGCAAAATGCATTTGCAAACTCATCATCCAGCCTGATTCAGTCCAAAATCACCGGTAATCTGGTGTTTGTGTTGTTGCCGCCTTTGTCGCACCTTGAGTTTTTCTCGGCCTATGTCCTGGCCTCGGTGGCGCGGGGCCTGGCGGTGGGCTTGGGTGTGTTGCTGGTTACAGTGGCCTTTGTGGGTGTGCATGTCTATAACCCGGTGTGGATTTTGGTCCACGCCTTGGTGGGCTCTGCCTTGTTGGGCACCATGGGCGTGATTGCCGGCATATGGGCCGAAAAGTTCGACCAGTTGGCTGCTTTTCAAAACTTCATCATCATGCCGGCCACATTTTTGTCGGGGGTGTTCTACTCCATTCACTCCTTGCCCGCTGTGTGGCAAACCGTGTCGCATTTCAATCCCTTTTTCTACCTCATCGACGGCTTTCGCTATGGATTTTTTGGCGTCAGCGACGTTAGCCCCTGGTTTAGCCTGGCGGTGGCCTTGGTGGCTTGGGCAGTTCTTACCGCCATTGCGTTGCGCATGGTGGTCTCTGGCTACAAATTGAGGGGATAATAGTGCCATTGAATCAAAAGGATAGGAAAAATCATGTTGTTGCCTGAAACCGTGCGCGGCTATATTGCGCAGGGCCTGGATTGTGAACACCTCGAAGTCAGCGGCGATGGCCAGCATTTCGAGGCCGTGATTGTGTGTAAGGCATTCGAGGGTTTGCGCCCCATAGCCCGCCACCAAAAAGTGTATGCAGTGCTGGGCGACCGGATGCGGGAAGAAATTCACGCCCTGTCGATGAAAACGTTGACGCCCGCTGAGTGGGCACAACACAACGCATAAAGGACCCTCGGTTCAATGGACTCATTTCTGGTTCGTGGTGGTAACCCCTTGCACGGTGAAGTGTCGGTGTCGGGCGCAAAAAACGCCGCCCTGCCCATTTTGTGTGCAAGCCTGCTGACAGCCGACCCTGTGCGCGTGGGCAATGTGCCGCGCTTGCGCGACATCAACACCTGCCTGCGCCTGTTGGGCTCCATGGGCGTGCAGTGTTTTTGGCACGGCGAGAATGAACTTGCCCTGCGCGCAGAAGAAATTTCTGAACCCATCGCCAGCTACGACCTGGTTAAAACCATGCGAGCCAGCATCTTGGTGCTGGGCCCCTTGGTGGCCCGCTTCGGCGAAGCCAGCGTGAGCCTGCCCGGTGGGTGTGCCATTGGGCAACGCCCCGTGGACCAGCATATCAAGGGTCTGCAGGCCATGGGCGCTGAAATTCACATTGAAAAAGGCTACATCCACGCCAAAGCCAAGCGCTTGAAAGGCGCGCGCATTGTGACCGACATGGTCACCGTGACCGGCACCGAAAACCTCATGATGGCCGCCGCCCTGGCCGATGGCACCACAGTGATCGAAAACGCGGCCCGCGAGCCCGAGGTGGTGGACCTGGCCAAGATGCTGCTTAAAATGGGCGCCCAAATTGAAGGCATTGGCACCGACACCATCACCGTGCAGGGTGTCGACAAACTCAACGGCTGTGATTACACCGTCATGCCCGACCGCATTGAGGCGGGCACCTTTTTGTGTGCCGTGGCGGCCTGTGGTGGCGACATTGTGCTGAACAATGCCGATGCCCCCAGCATGGACGCAACCCTTGAAAAGCTGCGCGCGGCTGGCTTGAGCATTGACGTTGAAGGCCAGCGTGTTCGTGCCCGCATGGCTGGGCGGCCCAAGGCTGTGGGTGCGCGCACAGCGCCGTTCCCGGGTTTTGCTACCGACATGCAGGCCCAGCTCATGGCTGTCAATTGCGTGGCCGACGGCACCGCCGTCATCAACGAAACCATTTTTGAAAACCGCTTTATGCACGTCCAAGAGCTGGTGCGCTTGGGGGCGCACATTGAAATCGAGGGACACACCGCCATTGTCAAAGGGGTGCCCCAACTCGACGGTGCCACCGTGATGGCCACTGACCTGCGGGCCTCTGCCGGCTTGGTGATTGCGGCCCTGGCGGCCAAAGACGAAACCCGAATCGACCGGATTTATCACCTGGACCGCGGGTATGACAGAATGGAAGAAAAACTGCGCAAACTGGGCGCAGACGTCAAGCGTGTAAGCGAATAAGGCAAAGCGAAGTCCATGATCACACTGGCCCTGTCCAAGGGACGTATTTTTGAAGAAACCGTGCCCCTGCTGGAAAAGGCGGGAATCGTGCCCTTGGAGGCACCGGAGAAAAGCCGCAAGCTCATTATTGGCACCAACCGGGACGATGTTCGCATCATCATTGTGCGTGCCACCGATGTGCCCACCTACGTACAGCATGGTGCGGCCGATTTGGGTGTGGCCGGCAAAGATGTATTGATTGAACACTCGGGTGCTGGCTTGTATCAACCTTTGGACCTGAACATTGCCAAATGCCGGCTGTGTGTCGCCGCCCCAGAGGGCTTTGATTACGCCAGTGCGGTGAAGCAGGGTGCCAGGCTGCGCATTGCCACCAAGTATGTCAACAGCGCTCGCGAGCACTTCGCCAACCGGGGCGTGCACGTGGACCTCATCAAATTGTACGGTTCCATGGAATTGGCCCCGTTGGTGGGCTTGGCCGACGCCATCGTTGATTTAGTAAGCACAGGTTCTACCTTAAAGGCCAACAAATTGGTCGAGGTTGAGCAAATTTGCGAAATTTCGTCTCGCCTGGTGGTGAACCAGGCCGCCCTGAAAATGAAGTACGAGGCTTTGCAGCCCATTTTGGATGTGTTCACGCAAGCCGTGACCGCGTAATTACACACAGGTAGTACAAATCATGAATGCCCCAATCCGCCGACTGTCTTCCACCGATGCCAACTTTGCCGAGCAGTTCAGAGCGCTGCTGGCTTATGAAGAGCAGCGCGACCCCCATGTGGAAAGCGCCGTGGCCGACATCATTCATGCGGTGCGTACCCGGGGCGACGAGGCCCTGCTCGAGTTCACCGAAAAGTTTGATCGTGTGAATGCAGCCTCCGTGGCTGAGCTTGAAATTCCCGCCGACGAACTCAAGCATGCTTTTGATACTCTGGATGCCGCCCAGCGCGACGCCCTCAAAGTGGCTGCCCAGCGGGTGCGCGCCTTTCACGAGCGTCAGGTGGCCGAAAGCTGGGAGTTCACAGAGGCCGACGGCACACGCCTGGGCCAGCGTGTTACCCCGCTGGACCGCGCCGGGCTGTATGTGCCGGGTGGCAAGGCGGCGTACCCCTCGTCTGTGCTGATGAATGCCGTGCCTGCCAAAGTGGCTGGCGTGCAAGAGGTGGTGATGGTGGTGCCCACCCCCAGTGGCGTCAAAAACCAAATGGTGCTGGCTGCCGCGCACCTGGCTGGCGTAGACCGCGTATTCACCATAGGGGGTGCACAGGCGGTGGCCGCGCTGGCTTATGGCACCCAAACCGTGCCCCGCGTAGACAAAATTGTGGGGCCGGGCAATGCCTACGTCGCCGAGGCCAAGCGCCGCGTGTTTGGTGCCGTGGGCATCGACATGATCGCAGGCCCCTCCGAGATCCTCGTCATTTGCGATGGCAGCACCAATGCAGACTGGATCGCCATGGACCTGTTTAGCCAGGCCGAGCACGATGAAATGGCCCAGTCCATATTGCTTTCACCCAGCAAAGAGTTTTTGGACAATGTGCAGGCCAGCATCAAACGCCTGATGGACACCATGCCCCGGGCCACCGTGATTGCGACATCCCTGAAAAACCGGGGAGCCCTGATCCAGGTGCGCGACATGGACGAAGCTTGCGAGCTGAGCAACCAGATTGCCCCCGAGCACCTGGAATTGAGCGTGCAAGACCCCGATGCCTGGGTGGGCAAATTGCGCCACGCCGGGGCGATCTTTATGGGGCCCTACAGCAGCGAGTCCTTGGGCGACTATTGCGCAGGGCCCAACCACGTGTTGCCCACTGCGGGTACTGCACGGTTTAGTTCGCCTTTGGGGGTGTACGATTTCCAAAAACGCAGCAGCATTATTTTTGCAAGCCGTGAAGGCGCAAGCACCTTGGGTGAGGTGGCTGCTGAGTTGGCCTACGGCGAAGGCTTACCGGCGCACGCCCGCTCAGCAGAGTACCGCGTGGGGCCCAAATTCAAAAAGGCAGACTGAAGGCGCAGCATGATCCACGTTCAAAAAACAGTGCGAGCCGATGTGCAGGCCACCGCCGCGTATGTGGTGGCCCCGGCGCAAGGCATGGTCAAGCTCGATGCCATGGAAAATCCCCAGGGCATGCCAGCGCACCTACTGGACCAATTGGCCGAACGGCTCAAAACCGCTGAGCTGAACCGTTACCCCCTGCCCAAGGCACAGGCCCTGGAAGATGCGCTGCGCAGCCGAACCAAAATTCCCAAGGCTGCGCAGGTGCTGTTTGGCAATGGGTCTGATGAGCTGATCGACCTGATCATTCGAGCGTGTTGCATGCCGGGCGATGTGGTGTTGTCGCCTGTGCCCACCTTTGTGATGTACAGCGTATACAGCCAGTGGAGCCACGCCCGTTTTGTGGGTGTGGATTTAAACCCCGATTTCACCCTGAACATGCCCGCCTTGCTGAAGGCCATTGCCAGCAATCAACCCAAGGTGGTGTTTTTGGCCTATCCCAACAACCCCACGGGGGTGGCACTGCGCGAATCTGAAATCGTGCAGGTCATTGAAGCAACCCCGGGTTTGGTGGTGGTCGACGAGGCCTACGAGGCCTTTGCCAGCCAGTCATTCATGGCCCGTGTGCTCGAATTCCCGAATGTGTTGGTGCTCAGAACCCTCTCCAAGCTGGGTTTGGCAGGCGCGCGCCTTGGGTATGCAGTGGCCAGCGCCGCCTGGGTGGAGCAAATCGACAAAGTGCGGCCCCCCTACAATGTGAACGTACTCACACGCCTTGCCGTAGAATTCGCTCTCGAACATTTTGAGTGTTTCGAGGCGCAAGCCGCTGATTTGCGGGCCAACCGAAAAACCCTCACCGAGGCGCTGCGAGCCATGCCCAACCCCGCTGGTGGCATGGAAGTGTTTGATTCGCACGCCAATTTTGTGCTTTTTAGGCTGCCAAATGCCCAGCAAGTGTTTGAAGCCCTGAAAAACAGGGGTATCTTGGTGAAATATGTGGGCAAAGCGCACCCTTTGTTGGCCGATTGCTTGCGGGTCACCGTGAGCACCACCACCGAGAACGAACAATTTTTGAGCGCCTTGCAGGCCAGCATTGACGACGTGGCCCAGCAGGCCGCATAAAACACAGAACACTGACCATGAGAACCGCAGAAGTTACCCGCAACACCCTGGAAACCCAGATCACCGTGCGCATCAACCTCGATGGCACTGGCGAGAAGACATTAAACACCGGGGTGCCGTTTTTGGACCACATGCTCGAACAAATTGCCCGCCACGGCTTGTTCGACCTGCACATCGAAGCCAAGGGTGACCTGCACATTGATGCGCACCACACCGTGGAAGACACCGGCATCACTCTGGGCATGGCCTTTGCCAAGGCTCTGGGCGATAAAAAAGGCATTGTGCGCTACGGCCACAGCTATGTGCCTCTGGATGAAGCACTCTCGCGTGTGGTCATTGACCTGTCGGGTCGCCCTGGCCTGGAGATGGATGTGCCATTCACACGCGCCATGATTGGTACCTACGATGTGGATCTCACCTACGAGTTTTTTCAGGGCTTTGTAAACCATGCCCTGTGCACGCTTCACATCGACAACCTCAAAGGCCGCAACGCCCATCACCAATGCGAAACCGTGTTCAAGGCCTTTGGCCGGGCGTTGCGCATGGCCGTGGCGGTGGACGAACGCCAACAGGGCGCCATTCCAAGCACCAAGGGCGCATTGTGAGTCTTGTTGTTATTGTGGATTACGGCATGGGCAACCTGCGGTCCGTGGCCCAAGCCTTGCAGCACGTCAAACAAGATGGCCAATCTATTCAAATTAGCAGCGACCCAGCCACCATCGACCGCGCTGACCGCGTGGTGTTGCCAGGGCAGGGGGCCATGCCCGACTGCATGAAAGCCTTGCGTGAGTCTGGATTGTTGCGCTCTGTCATGGATGCTGCAAAAGCCAAACCGCTCTTTGGGGTGTGTGTGGGCGAACAAATGATGCTTGACCGCAGCGAAGAAGGCCCAGCTGATTGCCTGGGTTTGTTCCCGGGCGAGGTCATCAAATTTGACCCCAGGCTCACCATTGAATGCGGCCTGAAGGTGCCGCACATGGGCTGGAATCGCGTTAAACA
This sequence comes from Limnobacter sp., assembly GCF_964228395.1. Taxonomy (GTDB): domain Bacteria; phylum Pseudomonadota; class Gammaproteobacteria; order Burkholderiales; family Burkholderiaceae_B; genus Limnobacter. The sequence continues at coordinate 334 of NZ_CAXQZX010000016.1, read as the reverse complement.
ATGTCAAAAACACCCCATGTGGGAAGGTGTGGCCGACAATGCATGGTTCTACTTTGTGCACAGCTACCATGCCAATCCACAAAACCCGGCGCATGTGGCTGGGGAAACCGATTATGGCGTTCGCTTTACCTGCGCCATTGCACGGGATAACATCTTTGCAACACAGTTTCATCCTGAAAAAAGTGCCGACGATGGTTTGCAGCTTTATGCCAATTTCCTTCGTTGGAAGCCCTGAACCGAAAACCCGACTTTTTTTCTTCACCAACCCGAATAGTCAACAGACAGTCTCATGTTACTTATTCCAGCAATCGACCTGAAAGACGGTCAGTGTGTA
>NZ_CAXQZX010000015.1:0-3774 GCF_964228395.1 Limnobacter sp. | reverse complement strand
GCAGCAAAGCCACGCTCGCATGCAACCTGAGCCGCCTTCGCTTGCCCAGAAGCCAGCAGGGACCAATGCCCCTGCAGCGACCTTCAGGACAATCTGCCCGACCGTGCCAAGAATGAACGGTGCCCCCAAGGGGGCAGAGGCCCGACCCGACCTCAGTTTTGGAGGGCGGGCCTCAGTTCAGGCGAGGCTCAGGGAGGGAGACACAGATTGGCCGTCGCAAAGGGGCATGGACCTGCTGGTTTCAAGGAGCAAGCGACACCGCTAAACGGCATGGACCTGCTTGCTTAAGGGAGCAAATGAATCAGCACCGAATCGCGGCGAATCCTCAGGTTTTACGCACCACCACGCTGCCGATTGAGTACCCTGCCCCAAACGAACAAATCACCCCAACATCGCCCTTGACCAAATCATCGCTGTGGCGATGGAATGCAATCACCGAGCCTGCAGACGCTGTGTTGGCAAATTCGTCCAAAATCACGGGGGCTTTGTCTGCGGCCACATCGGAGGTGCCCAGCAGCTTTTTGGCGATCAACTGGTTCATGTTGAGGTTGGCTTGATGCAGCCAGTAGCGGCGAACATCGGTGGCGCTGTTGTAACCCAAGCTGGCCAAGTGGGTGCTCATGTGTTCGGCGGCCATGGGGCACACTTCTTTGAACACTTTTCGGCCTTCTTGCATAAACAGTTTGTCTCGGCCACTGGGGTCAGCGTCTTCCGAGCGATTCATGAAGCCAAAATTGTTTCGAATGTTATTCGAAAACTTGGTGGCCAACTTGGTCCCCAACACCTCCCAACTGCCTGGTTTGGCGTCTTCAAGGCGCTGCACCACCACCGCTGTGCAAACATCACCAAAAATAAAGTGGCAATCGCGATCCAGCCAAGCCTGGTGAGCCGAGGTAATTTCGGGGTTCACCATCAACACCGCTTTGGCGGTGCCGGTGCGCACGGCGTTGACCGCCTGCTCAATGCCAAAGGTGGCCGATGAGCAAGCCACGTTCATGTCGTAGCCATAGCCCTGAATACCCAAGGCCTCTTGAATTTCAATGGCCATGGCCGGGTAGGCCCGCTGCATATTGGCTGCAGAACAAATCACGGCATCAATGGCTTCTGGCCCCACGCCAGCGGCGTCCATGGCTTTGCGGCCAGCGTCCACGGCAATTTCGGCCATCAGCGAAAGTTGGTCATTGGGCCGCTCTTTAAGATAAGGGTGCAGGCGTTCGGGGTTGAGCACGCCTTCTTTTTCAATCACATAACGCTGCTTGATGCCGGAAGCGGCCTCGATAAAAGCCGAACTGGACTCAGCCAGGGGCTGCAGTTCTCCACGTGCGATGGCTTCGGCATGATCAGCGTTGTACTTGGCCACGTAGGCGTTGAAGGAAGCCACCAATTCGTCGTTGGTGATCACTTGGCTAGGCACAAACAAGCCTGTGCCGCTGATGGCTACTTGATGCATGGTCTCTCGCCCTTGGTGGAATGCTGTGATGTTGTAATCCCCCAATGATACGGCGAAAGGCCGGCAATTTTAAGATGCCAAACGCATTTGCTCTACGGTCAAACCCTGACCCGGCGGCTCGGCACGCCTGCCGATTCCCTCATAAACCAGGCCATAATCAGCCAGCAAAGCGGGATCGTAAAGGTTGCGGCCATCGAACACCGCCTTGTGTTTCAGGGTGCGCGACAGCATTAAAAAATCCGGGCTTTTGAACATGCGCCATTCGGTACACACAATCAAGGCATCGGCGTTGAGGAGGGTGTCATCCTGGCTATTCATCACCTCGAAATGCCCAAGCAGTGGGCCGTCCTGGCGAAACTCGGCGAGGTCGTCCCGCATGGCCTGACGGGCAGCCTCGCCAGCCACAGGGTCAAAGGCCTGCACCGTGGCACCACGCAGCACCAGTTCTGCGGCAATGGTTCGGCTGCTGGCCTCACGCATGTCATCGGTCTCGGGCTTAAAGCTTAAGCCCCACATGGCAAAGGTCATGTTGCTTAAGTCGGGCCCGAAGCGTTGGATAATTTTTTCAACCAACACCCGCTTTTGCCGCTGGTTGCTGTGGTTAACCGCCCGCAACACCGACAGGTTTTGCCCCACATCTTCGGCTGTGCGTATCAAGGCTTTCACGTCTTTGGGAAAACACGAACCACCATAGCCGCACCCTGCATACAAAAACGAGTAACCAATGCGGGGGTCTGAGCCTATGCCGGCGCGCACCTGCTCGATGTCTGCACCTATTTTTTCTGCTAGGTTGGCCAATTCGTTCATGAAACCAATGCGAGTGGCCAGCATGGCGTTGGCGGCATACTTGGTGAGTTCTGCCGAACGCACGTCCATGGTAAGCATGCGCTCGTGGTGGCGCTGAAAAGGCGCATACAAAGCCTTCAGCAAGCGCAGCGCACGCTGGCCCGCCGGTGTGGCGTCGGTACCCAACACAATGCGATCGGGGCGTAAAAAATCGTCGATGGCTGCGCCCTCCTTTAAAAACTCGGGGTTGGAAACCACGGTGAAGGGGTGCAAGGCATTGCGTTGCACCAGCCCCCGGCGAAGCTCATCGGCCACGCGCTCGCCCGTGCCGACGGGCACAGTGGACTTGTTGATAATCACTTTAAAACCCCGCATGTGCGTGGCAATCTGTCTGGCCACGTTCAACACATGCTGCAAATCAGCGCTGCCATCTTCGCGCGGGGGAGTGCCCACGCAAATAAACACCAACTCGGCGTGATGGACAGCCTCTTCAATGCGGGCGGTAAACTTTAAGCGCTGCTCGCGCAGGTTACGCTGCAACAACTCTTCAAGACCTGGTTCATAAATGGGGCTTTGGCCTGCATTCAGACGCTGTACTTTGGCTGCATCAATGTCGCAACACAGCACATTGTTTCCAACCTCGGCCAAACAAGCCGCGGTCACCAGGCCCACATAACCCCCGCCAACAATGGATACACGCATCGCCACACCTTCCTCGGGTTGAAATGCGTGCAGTGTGTGCGGGCACTGTTGCCTGCGTTTTACATTTTTGGGAAAGAAATATGACGGGTGAGGAGTGTTGAAATAGTCGCATTACGCAGCGAGGCTGGGCTGTGGGATTGGCCCGGTCGCCTCGCTACATTGCATGCCGGCATTATTGCAAGCTGGGTGTGGCGTTGCCTTGGCCCAAGCGGCGCAACTGGTGAACAACCGCCACTGCAAACTGGCCGACCAACAAACAGCCTGCGGCCAACAAATTGGGGCCTTCAAAACCTGTTGCATTGATGTACTGCACACCCGCATTGACGGTAAAGCCGATGATGAGGATGGACATAAACAACATGCCGGGGGTACGAACAACAGACTCGATAAAATTTTTCATGATGTGATCCCTTTTAACTTTGGTTGTTGCGAAATCCGGGTTTTCGCTTTAACCCAGCAGCTTGTTCGACTGCATGGATTTTATTGTGTACAGTTGTGCACTGAATATCAAGTTATTTGTCTTTATTTCTCTCGAATATTTGCTCTATATTTTTTATATCTTTGTTTTTATTCACATTATTTTTTTAACGAACCGTGAACATTCGAAACAAGCACTCTTGATTTTTGAATCCAACTGGGCCTGGGATCGGCCCTTTGGAGTGCTGTGTGCCGCGCTTTTGGGCCGGGTTGGAGCCGGGTTGGCACCGACCGCTTGGCCTGGGATCAGCCCGTGTATCCCTTCTTGTCCCTTCCGAGGGGGCATGCAAGGCGAAAATGTCGCCATTGCATCCGATTCGGTTTCCCGCCAAGCGGGGGCTTGGTCGGGAAACACGCCT